>DASTMB010000042.1 GCA_035714365.1 Mycobacteriales bacterium
ACGAACCTGCCGACGAGCGTCCGGCTGAACGGCCACTGGGTGGCGGTGCAGAACCCGGAGATGGACTGCGGCCTACTCGTCGAGGGCGACTCCGTCCGGACCATCCCGATGTCCGAGGTCAAGGCCGGCATGCGGATCATCTCCAGCGCCCAGGGGGTGAAGGTGACCCCGCCGATCGTCGCGAGCACCGAGGACGGCTTCGGGTTCATGGAGTCCGACGTCTCCAGCGAGAAGCCGCAGGCGGTGCTCGTCCGCCAGGTCGCCGACGGGATGCGGCAGGCCCGCGACCGGGGCCAGAAGATCCTCTGGGTCGGCGGGCCCGGCATCGTGCACACCGGCGCGGCGCCAGCCATGGTGGCGCTGGTCGAGAACGGCTTCGTCGACGTCCTCTTCGCCGGCAACGCCCTCGCCACCCACGACATCGAGTCGGCGCTGTACGGCACGTCGCTGGGGGTCGACCTCGCGCAGGGCAAGGGCGTCGAGCACGGACATGAGCACCACATCCGGGCGATCAACACGATCCGGCGGTGCGGCTCGATCGCGGCGGCCGTCGACGACGGGACGCTGACCGGCGGGGTCATGCACGCGCTGGTGCGCGCGAACAAGAAGTTCGTGCTGGTCGGGTCGGTGCGCGACGACGGGCCGCTGCCGGACGTCTACACCGACGTCATCGAGGGCCAGCGGGCGATGCGCGCCGAGCTGCACGACGTCGGCTACGCGATCATGGTCGCGACGATGCTGCACTCGATCGCGACCGGCAACATCCTCCCGGCGTCGATCCCGCTGGTGTCGGTCGACATCAACCCGGCGACGGTGACCAAGCTCGCCGACCGGGGCTCGGCGCAGGCCGTGGGGATCGTGACCGACATCGGGCTGTTCCTGGAGCAGCTCGCCCAGGAGCTCGTCCCCGGCTACCGCCGGTAGGACGCCCGCCGATCAATGCTGCGGCGCGTACGGGGCGACGCCCGGCGCCGCAGCATTGATCAGGAGGGCGACGCCGCCCCCACAGGGCGCGACGCTCGGCGACGCAGCATTGATCACGACGGCAACGCCGCGCGCAGGGCGGTCGCGAGCCCGTCCGGCGCGGCGAGGTCGCGGAGCAGGTCGGGCACCGGCTCCTCGACCCGGTCGGCGCCGGCGTCGCCCGCACGGCGCAGGCACTCCGCCTCCCACACCAGCGAACGCGCCAGCCACACGGTCGCGCCCAGCGTCGCCCAGAGCCGGGCCGCGTCGTCCAGGCGCCGGGCCGCGCCCGCCGGGTCGCCGGCGCGCAGCGCGCGCAGGGCGACGTTCTCGGCGAGCATCGCGCGGGTCTCGACCAGCCCGGCGGCGTTGTCGCCGATGGACGCGGTGGTGTCGTCGCCGACGAGGAGCTGTGCCTGCTCGACGCACGCGGCGGCGAGCGCGCCGAGCTGCGGGACGTCGTGGCGGCGGGCGGCGTCGAGCGTCTCGGCGAGCGGCTCGGCGGCGGCGGCCGGGTCGAGCGCGAGCACGGCGCGGCCGGTCACCATCCGGGCGGACGCGGCGTAGAGGCCCCAGCCGCGGCCGTCGGCGTAGCTGACGAGCGGCGCGGTGAGCGCGGGCACGTCGGCCCAGCGGCCGGTGTCCAGCGCGACGTACGCCTCGGCGACGTCGGCCTCCAGCAGGTCCAGGCGGGCGTTGCGGGCGCGCAGCAGCTCCCGCGCCTCGGCGAGCAGCGCGCGCGCCTCGTCCGGCCGCCGCGACCGGGGCCGCACGCGCGCCGCGACGAGCGCGCTCATCGCCCGCACGCGCGGCGCGGCGAGCGCGCCGGCGAGGGCGACGAGGCGTTCGCGGACGCGTTCGGCGGCCTCCAGCTCGCCGGTCATGCCCAGGCACTCCTGCTGCACGAGCAGCGCGTCGACCTCGACCCACACGGCGCCGCTGTCGTGCGCGTCCTCCTCGGCGTCGCGGGCCAGCCGCAACGCCCCCGCCCAGTCGCGGCGGAACGACGCCAGCAGGGCGTCGGTGCGCGTCAGCGCCGCCCGCCCGCGCAGGTCGGTCTCGCGGTCGATGAGCCGCGCCGCCTCGACCGCCCACCGCCGCTGGTCCGGGCCGCCCTCCAGCGTCAGCAGGTACGCGAGGTCCTGCGCGAGCCACGCCTGCTGCTCGCGGCTGCCGGCGCGGGCGTAGGCGTCGTAGACCTCGCGGGAGAGCTGGATGTGCCGCGCCATGTCGTCGTAGCGGAGGTTCATCGCCTCGACCCACAACGCGTCCGCCTCGCCGCCGGCGTCGCCGAGCGCGGCGAACGCCGCCCGCGCCGCCGCGACGTCGGGCGCCGACTCGGCGAGCCGCCCGCTCTCCGACAGCGCCCGCGCGCGCAGCAGCCGCGCACGGGCGGCGAGGTCGGCACGCTCCCCCGCGAGCGCGAGCGCCGCGTCGGCGGCGGCGACCGCCTCGTCGTGCCGGGCCAGCTCGGTCAGCGTCCCGGCGTGGCCGGTGTGCAGCCGGGCGCGGACCGCGTCGTCCAGGCAGCCGGGCGCGTCGGCGACGATCTCCAGCGCCGACGCGAACGCCGCCTCCGCCCGGCGCGGCTGGGCCGGCGCGATCTCGGTGGCCCAGGCGAGCAGGTGGTCGACGGCGAGCCGGGCCGGCTCGCACGGCGGCTGCCCCTGCACCGTGCCGGCGCGTAGCGCCCGCCAGGCGGCGGCGTAGTGGTGGGCGAGCAGCGACAGCGGCGCGGCGTGGCCGCGGCCCTCGAGCCGCATCCGTTGCAACGCCTCGGCGACGGCGCGGTGCTTGTCGGCGCGGTCGCGGTGGGCGAGCGAGCCGTACGCGACGTCGCAGATCAGCGCGTGCCGGAACCTCGCCTCGACCGCGCCCGGCACCGACGAGGTGACGGTGCGCCGGACCAGGCCACGGCGTTCCAGCGCGTCGAGGGTCGCCTCGACGCCGGGCCGCAGGGCGACGGCGGCGAGCAGCGTGTCCCAGAACACCGGGCCGATCACCGACGCGTCCTGCAGCAGCGCCTTCTCCGCGGCGGGCAGCTCGTCCAGGCGGCTGGTGATGAACTGCCGCATCGAGTAGGGCACCCGCGCCAGCTCGTCGGTGTCGACACGGGAGGCGTCGATCGCGCCGCGCTCGTGCAGCCGGGTGACGCACTCCTCCACGAACAGCGGGTTGCCACCGGTGCGGTCGGACAGCTCGTCCACGACCCGCGGCGACGGCGTCGTGCCGAGCAGCCCGCCGACCATCTCCGACACCTGCGGCGGGTCGAGGGCGTTCAGCTCCACGACCGGCGCGGGCGGCAGCCCGGTCGTGCCGGGGCGGCAGAGGCAGAGCACGAGCACCGGCGCGTCCCACGGCTGCGCGGCCACGCGCCGCAGCAGCTCCAGCTCGTCCGGCGCGGCCCAGTGCAGGTCGTCCATGACGAGCAGCACCGGCCGGCTGCGGCCCAGCGCCTCGACCAGCAGCCGCAACGCGCCGAACGCCGTGTCCAGCCGCACGTCCGCGCCGCCGCGGTCGGTGCCGGCGAGCAGCCCGGCCAGCCAGCTCGCGAGGAACGCCGCCGCCTCGCCGAGCCCGAGCTCGTCGGCGTAGCCGCGCAGCTCGGCCACGAGGTCCTCGGCGCGGGCCGGCAGCGCCACCGCGAACCGCCGTGCCAGCGCCGCGCGCAGCGCGCCGAACGCCGCGTCGTCGCCGTACGGCGAGCAGCCGCCGGCGAGCACGTCGGCCTCCTTGCGGCGGCGCGCGTACTCCAGCGCGAGCCGCGACTTCCCCTGGCCGGCGTCGCCGACGACGACGACGACCTCGGTGGTGCGCCGCGCGACGGCGCGCCGCCAGGCCCGGTCGAGCGCGGCGAACACGTCGGCGCGCTCGACGTACGGCGTGTCCGGCGGCCGGTGCCGCGTCGTCACGCCGGGCAGCGGGCGCAGCGCGCGCACGACGGTGACGCGGTCGGCGAAGCCCTTGACGAGGCGTTCGCGCGGCGGGCCGTACTCGATCGCGGTGCGGGTCAGCTCGCGGGTCCGGTCGGTCACCAGCACCTGGCCGGGGCGGGCGAGCGAGCAGAGCCGGGCGGCGAGGTTGACCGCCTCGCCGGTGACGGAGAACCCGCCCGCCTCGGCGGTCGGCGCGACGTAGACCTCGCTCGTCGCGACGCCGGTGCGCAGGTGCGGCAGCGCGGCGCCGCGCGAGCGCGCGCGGGCGGCCGCGTGGTGCTCCTGCATCGCCAGCGCCGCGCGGACGGCGCGCTCGGCGTCGTCCTCGTGCGCCAGCGGCGCGCCGAAGACGGCCATGAACCCGTCGCCCTGCAACCCCTCCGGCACGGCCGCGCCGTAGGACTCGACCAGCCGCCGCAACGCCGCCATGGCCGGCCGCACCAGCGTGTGCACGACCTCCGGGTCGAGCCGGGTGCCGAGCTCGGTGTAGCCGGCCAGGTCGGCGAACAGCAGCGTGCCGAGCTTGCGCTCGGCCGGCACCGTCGCGAGCCCGCAGGCCGGGCAGGCGACGGCCCCGCCCGGGAGCGCGCCGCCGCAGCCGCGGCAGCGGACCGACGTCCCCGGGCGGAAAGCCGTCACGTCCTGCCGTACCTCACGTTCCCGCGAGGGAGGTGGACAGCACGGTCACGCCGGTGATGTCGCCGACCTCGACGATGCCGTCGGCGAGGTCCTCGTACGACGTCGCGCCGACCTCGACCAGACCGCCGAGGTCGCTGGTGACACAGGCGCCGATCACGGTCGCGATCGACGCGGCGGCCTGGAGGAACCCGAGCCCGACGCCCGGCGCCAGGCCCACGCGCACGAACGCCTCGAACGCCGCCTCCGCCGTGAACTTCGGCGGCACGAGCGGCGGCTGGATGGTCGACTGGCTGTCGTACTGCGGGAGCACGCCGGTGAACGCGTCGAGGCTGCTCGCGCCCGCGGTCGCGAGGTCGTCCTGCGCGTCCTCCCACTCGCCCACGGTGTCCCCCTCCCACGCCGCGAACAACGCGTACGACCCGGTCGTCAGCAGCGTCGCGTACCGGATGCCCGGCGGCGTCGTCGTGACGAGTGCTTCCACGTTGGCGAAGTTGCCGCTGAACGATTGCGCGAAAATGTAACCGTACACGGGGGTTCCCTCCTTCGGCGGGTGCGGGGTGCCCACGCCGCGGCGCAGTTTGCCGGAGCGCACGCGCGCCGAAGCCGTTGTGTCGGCTACCGGACAGTTGGCGGGAACGGCGGGCCGGAAATGCCCGTGGAATTGCCCCGGACGCCCTAACGCGCCGTTTCCAGCACCGCCAGGACGGGCAGGTGGTCGCTGGCCTCGGCGGCCCCGGCGACCCGGACGGCGCCGCAGGAGACGACGCGCAGCCGGCGGTCGGCGAACACCGCGTCGATGCGCCGCCGCGGGTGGGCCGCGGTGCTGGTGCGGCCGTCGCCGTCGGGCGCGGTCGCGTACGCGTCGGCCATCGCGTCGGCGAGCAGCCCGAACGCCGGTCCGTCCGGGTCCTCGTTGACGTCGCCGGCGAGCACCGCGGGCGCGTCCCAGGACCGCAGCAGCGCGAGCAGGTCGCCGGCCTGCTGGAGGCGTTCGTCGTCGTGCAGGCTCAGGTGCGTGGAGGCGACGACGACCTCGGTGCCGCCGACGTCGAACGCCGCGACGGCCGCGCCGCGACGGTGCCGCGGCGGGTGCCACGGCAGCTTCGCGTCGCGCGCCCAGACGACGCGCAGGTCGCGCCGCGCCATGAGCATCACCGCGCCGGCGGGCCGCCCGCCGGTGACGAACGCGAGCCCGCTCGCGTCGGCGAGCGCGTGGCAGCGGCGGCGCCAGCCGAGGAACCGCGGCGCCTCCTGCACGCAGACGACGTCGGGCGCGCAGGCGCGCACGACGGCGGCGACCCGGTCCGTGCCGAGGCGGAGCGAGAGGACGTTGTAGGAGAGCACGCGCAGCGCGGTCACGCCGGCACGACTTCCGTGCCGGCACCGCCCGCGACGGCGTCGGCGGCACGGTCCAGCGACGTGATGACCGCGCGCGGGCCGCCCCCCTCCACGAAGTCGCAGGCCGCCTGCACCTTCGGCCCCATCGACCCCTCGGGGAACTCCCCCGCCGCCAGCAGCTCGCGCGCCTCGGCGACGGTCAGCCGCGGCAACGCCGCCGCGTCCGGCGTGCCGAATCCGCGCTGCACCACCTCGACCTCGGTGAGGATCAGCAGCAGGTCCGCGCCGACGAGGTGGCCGAGCCGGGCGGCGGAGCGGTCCTTGTCGACCACCGCCTCGACGCCGCGCAGGTCGCCGTCGAGGTCGACCACCGGCACCCCGCCGCCGCCGGCCGCGACGACGACGTGACCCGCCTCGACGAACTGGAGCAGCGGCCGTTCCTCCACGAACCGCACCGGCGCGGGCGACGCGACGACGCGCCGCCACCGCTTGTCCGGCTGGATGGTGAAGACGTGCCCGGTCTCGTGCGCGATGCGCTGCGCGGTCGGTCGGTCGTACGACGGGCCGACCGGCTTGGTGGGCCGGCGGAACGCCGGGTCGCGGCCGTCGACGACCACCTGCGTGACGAGGCAGAGCGCGCGGACGTCGGAGCCGCGGGCGCGCAGAGCGTTGTCCAGCGCCTGCGCGAGCAGGTACCCGATCTGGCCCTGCGACTCGGCGCCGCAGACGTCCATCGGCATCGCCGGGATCTCCGGGGCGGCGGCCTCCTGCTGGAGCAGGATGCGGCCGACCTGCGGGCCGTTGCCGTGGGTGAGGACCAGCTCGACGCCCTGCGTGACCAGGTCGGCGAGGTACCCGCAGGTGCTCGCGAGGGCCTGGCGCATCTCCTCCGCCGAGCCGGTGGCGCGCGGCGGGGAGAGCGCGTTGCCTCCCAGCGCGACGACGGCTCGCATGATCGCGAGCCTACGGCCGGGCACCCCGCACGAGTGGCAGGACGTCGCGGGCGAAAGCGCGGCGCTGCGCGTCCGCGTCGCCTCCCACGAACGCCACGACCGCCTCCGCGACGCCCGCGTCGCGCAGCGCGAGCAGCCCCGCCGCGACGTCGTCGGGGGTGCCGGTCAGCGCGCGCTCGCGCTCGGCCGGGTCGCGGCCCGGCGACCACGAGGCGAGGCGTTCGGCCGCCTCGGCCGCGGTCGTGCCGAGCACCACCTGCCCGCCCCACGACACCGTGCCCGGCGCCGCCGCCGCGCGGACCTCGTCCGGCGTCAGCGCCCAGCAGTTCCAGCCGTCGGCGACCTCGGCGGCGAGCGCGCGGGTGCGGGCGCCGTTGCCGCCGACCCAGACGGGCAGGCCCGGCACCGTCGCGCGGACCGCGGCGACCGTGGCGCGCAGCGCGTCGCGGCGCGCGGCCGGGTCGAGGTGCGGCTGCCCGAGCAGGTCGTCCTCGCGCGCGCTGCTCGCGTCGCCGGTGCCGAGCCCCAGCACGAACCGCTCCCCCGCCAGCCCGTGCAGCGTCCGGGCCAGGTGCGCGGTCATCGCCGGCGGCCGCATCGCCGCGCGCACCACGAGCGTCACCAGCCCGATCCGCGCGGTCGCCGCGGCCACCGCCGCGAGGGTCGTGAACGCCTCCAGCACCGGCGTCGCGTCCGGGGCGCCGAGCGGCACCAGGTGGTCGTAGACCGACACCCGGTCGAAGCCCTGGTCCTCGCACTCGCGCGCCACGTCGAGGAACGCCGCGTCCACGCGGCGTTGCGGCAGCGCCGTCCCGACCCTCACCGGCGGGCCAGGTCCGCGGCGCCGACGAGGCCGGCGGCGTTGCCGAGGGCGGCGGGGCGGACGTCCGCGTGCGGGCGGTGGGCCGCGCCGGAGAGGTGCCGCGCGAACGACGCCCGCGCCGGGTCGAGCAGCAACGCCCCCGCGTCGGCGACACCGCCACCCACGACGAACAGCCCCGGGTCGAGGACCGTCGCGACGTTGGCCAGCCCGCGCCCGAGCCACTCGCCGACCTCGGCGAACGCCGCCACCGCGCGCTCGTCGCCGTCCCGCGCCGCGTCGGCGATCGCCGGGCCGTCCGAGTCCAGACCGCGCGCCTTCGCGTAGCGGACGAGCGCGGTGCCGCTGGCGTACTGCTCCAGGCAGCCGGCGTTGCCGCAGCCGCAGGGGATGCCGTCGGGCACGACGGTGAGGTGACCGGGCTCGCCGGCGATGCCGAAGCGGCCGCGGTACAGCTCCCCGTCCACCACGATGCCGGCGCCGATGCCGGTGCCGACCGTCAGGCAGACCAGGTCGGGCTCGCCGCGGCCGGCGCCGAAGCGGGACTCGGCCCAGGCGGCGGCGTTGGCGTCGTTCTCCACGACGACCGGCAGGTCGACCGCCTCGGCGACGCGGTCGCGGACCGGGACGTCGGCCCACGGCAGGTTCGGGGCGAACAGCATCGTGGTCCGGTCGGCGCTGACGTAGCCGGCCGCGGCGACGCCGACGGCGGCCACGTCGCACTCCGCGCGCAGCTCGCGCACCACCTCGACCACCGCGTCGAGCGCGGCGTCCGCGTCGTCGGACGGCGTCGCGCGCCGCGTCTCCGCGAGCACGCGGCCGCCGCCGTCCACCACCCCGCCGGCCACCTTGGTGCCGCCGATGTCGACGCCGATGGCCAGCGCCATGTCAGAGGACGTCGATGTGCTCGACCGGCGCGTCCGAACGCCGCCGCGGCCAGGCGCGTTCCTGCGCGTCGACCGCCGCCTTCGCCGCGAGCAGCAGCGCCGACGCCGCCTCCGCGAGGTGCTCGAACAGCTCCGGCTGCGCGTTGCGCACCAGCGCCAGCACCTGGCAGACCGGGCAGACGCGGCACTCCGGCCCGGCGTGCGCCGGCCCCTGCGGCGCGTGCTGGTGCCACCACTCCTCGGCGGCGTTGAACAGCTTCGCCGCCTCCTCCGCGAGCGAGCCGACGGCCTCGGTCACAGCGACGCGCTCCACTGGTCGGGGTCGGGGATGAACGACACGACGAGCCGCCCGTCGCGCAACGCCGCGCCGGAGACGCGGCAGCGGCGCAGCACGCTCGGCAGGGCGAGCACCCGCCGCCGCGAGCCGACCGTGACGACCAGCTCGTCGCCCTTGCGGACCAGGTCCAGCTCGCGCTTGTCGGCGAGCGGCAGGTCCAGCGCCAGGTCGAAGCCGGTGTCCGTGCGGGAGACCGTCATCGGCTCCCGCGCGGGCGGCAGCGCGAGCGGGTCGGCGCTGCCGTACGCCTCGGCCGCGAACGCCGCCAGCTCCTCGACGCCGACCGGCTCGCCCGCGCGGTAGGGCGACCGCCACATCGGCAGCGGCGCGAACGACAGCTCCACCTCGGCGAGCTGGATCGCCTGCGCGGCGACCCAGCCGGCCCGCCACGCGTCGCCGCCCGACGGGAACACCCGGTTGGCCACGACGCCGTCGACGCGGTAGCCGTAGAGCGACAGCGAGGTGAGGGTGCGCCGCGCCTCGGCGACGACGACCGCCTCCGGCGTGAGCACCAGCCGCACCGACGACCGCAGCGGGTCGGTGAGCAGCGCCCGGACCTCGCCCAGCTCGGTGTGCAGGCGTTCGACCGCCTCGAACACCCGGTCGTGCGGCACCGGCACGCTGGTCCGGCCGAGCACCGGGCGCATCGCCCGCGCGACGCGGCGGCCGACCGGGAACACGCGGTCCATGTACCAGGACAGCGCCTCCGGCAGCGCCAGCAGCCGCAACGTCTCCGCCGTCGGCGCGCAGTCGACGACGACGAGGTCCCAGGTGCCGGAGGTGACCTGCGCGCGCACCTCCAGCAGCGCCAGCACCTCCTCGGCGCCGGGCAGCACGGTCAGCTCCTCGGCCGCCATCGGGTCGACGCCGGAGCGGTCGAGCACGGTCATCAGGTAGTCCTGCACGACGCGCCAGGAGCGTTCGAACGACCGCTGCGCGTCGATCTGCATGCCGTAGAGGGCGCCGTCGATCTCGGTCGGCTCCGGCCCCAGCGGCGCGTCGACCGCGTCGGCGAGCGAGTGCGCCGGGTCGGTCGAGAGCACCAGCGTCTTCAGGCCGCGCCCGGCCGCGAGCGTCGCGGTGGCGGCGGAGGCGGTGGTCTTCCCGACGCCGCCCTTGCCGGTGAAGAGGAGGACCCGCACCGGTCAGAGGCTAGCCGCGTTGCGGGGGCGCGCCCAAACCGCGCAGCCGCTCCGCCACCTCGTCCCACCCGCGGGCGCCGCGCGCCAGCGCCAGGTCCGGGTCCGACTCCGCCGTGGCCAGGTCGCGGAACCCCAGGTCGACCGCCACGTCCAGCGCCCGCAGCGCGCGCGGCGCGTCCTCCGCGCGCGACCACGCGCAGGCCGTCGTGTACGCGACGAACGGCGACGCGTCCGCCGCCCGCAGCGCGACCTCGCCCCACCGCCCGGCTCGCCCCCAGTCGCCCGCCGCCAGGCAGGCCTGGTGCGCGCCCGCCGCCGCCTCCGGCGCCAGGTCGCCGAGCACCGGGTCCGGGTCCTCGCCGCGCCGCAGCAGCAGCGCCGTCAGCTCCCGCACCGCCCACGGCGCCGGGTGGCGCATGCTCGCGAGACGTTCGCGGGCGAGCCGGTCCTGGCCGTTCGCCAGCAGCACCGCGCCCTCGTACGCCGGGTCCAGCCGCATCCCGTCCGGCAGCCCGTCGACGAGCGTGCGCTGCGCGTCGGCCGCGCGGTCCAGCCGCAGCAGCGCCATCGACCGCAGCAGCGCCACGCCCGCGCGCCACTCCGCCGGCGCCTGGTCCGGCTCCGGCAGGGTGCTCAGCGCCTCCTCCGGGCGGGCGTTCGCGATCGCCTCCTCGGCGGCGTTCAGCCGCTGCGCGAACGGCGTCCCCGTCTGCGCCTGGCTGAGCGCCCGGACCGTCTGCACGTTGCCGAAGGCGAAGTAGACGATGAACGCCGCGCCGTAATGCTCCCCCACCGCGAACGCGGCGACCGCGACCACCGCCGCGACGCCGATCGACAGGTACGCCGTCCGCCGCAGCCGGGTCGCCGGGTCGCGGCCCGGCATCAGCGCGTGCACGACCTGGCCGCCGTCGAGCGGCAGGATCGGCAGCAGGTTGAGCAGGCCCCAGAGCAGGTTGGCGAACGCCGCGTAGGCCACGACCGCGTCGGCCGCCGACCCCGGCTCGGGCCGCAGCGCCGCCCCGGCCGCCAGCGCCGCCAGCCCGAACGCCACCCCCGCCGCCGGCCCGGCCACGCTCACCGCGACGCGGCGGCCCCGGCTCGCCCGGCCCGGCTGCCACGTCGTCAGACCGGCCATGCCGTAGAGGTCGATGCGCGGCTGCCCGCCGCACGGTGCCGCGAGGAGCGCGTGCCCCAGCTCGTGCGCGATCACCGACACCGTCACGACGGCGACCCAGATCGCCGTGTCGCGCAGGTCGCGGCTGATCGAGAAGTGGAACAGGCCGACGACGAGGAGGAAGCTCGCGTGGATGCTGACCGGGAACCCGAGCAGCCGGAAGTTCAGCAGCCCCCGTGCGTCCCGACCGGGGACCGGCAGCGCCACCTACGCCGACCGCGACTCGACGCGCTTCTTCAGCTCCTTGAGCGCGGTGTCCATGACGACCTTCTCGGCCTTGCGCTTGAACATGCCGAGCATCGGGATGCCGGCGTCGATGGTCAGCGAGTACGTCACGTGCGTCGTGCCGCCGTCGTCGCGCAGCGTGTACGAGCCGGAGTTCTCCTTCAGCGTCCCGGCCTCGAGGTCCCACGAGACCTTCTCGTCGCCCTCGTAGGTGTAGCGCAGCGTGTAGTCGGCCTTCATCACGCCCGCATCGACCACGAACCGCGCCTTCGTCGCGCGCCCGTCGCCGCCGGTCTCCAGCACCTCCGCCGTCTTCACGAACCCCGCCCACTCCGGGTACGCCGCGAAGTCGGAGATGACCGCCATCACGTCGGCCGGGGACGCGTTGACCGTGATCGAGCTGCTCGCCTGGTCCGCCATGCGCCCAGCCTAGAGCCGCCCCCGCGTCCCCCGCGCTTCCGGGAAGCGCCTCCCGCACGGTGAAAGCGCGAATCGCTTCCCGATCCCGTCACTCCTCGATGTCGCGGGGCTGGTCGACGTAGATCCACAGGTGGTCGAGCTTGCCTTCGCCGGCGTAGGCCAGCACGTCCCGGAGCGCGTCGAGCCCGTTGCCCAGGTCGAGGTCCGCCGCCTCCCAGGAGGCGGTGCCGATCGGCCGGAACCCGGCCGCGCGCAGGCGCTGCCGGATCCGGCCGCGGATGCGGACCTGCGGGCCGCCCTTCTCCAGCGAGTAGCGGATGATCGCGCGGGCCATGACTCCCCCGTTCGCGTGTCGGGACCTCACCACTCCAGGACGAACGGCCGCCCGGTGCCCCGGAAGTGGCCGACGTTGACGCACTCGGTGCGCCCGATGCGAACGGACGCGCGCAGCGGCTGGTGCACGTGCCCGAACAAGCAGTACGCAGGCTGCGTCTCGCGGATCGCCTCCAGCACCGCCTCGCTGCCGCGCTCGAACCGCTCGGCGGCGGTGTCGTAGACCAGCTCCGGCAGGTGCGGCGGGATGTGGCAGCAGAGGACGTCGACGGCCCCGACGGCCGCGACCTTGGCGGCGTACACGTCGTCGTCGATCTCGGTCGGCGTCCGCATCGGCGTGCGCAGCCCGCCGCCGACGAACCCGAACGTCCGCCCGCCGATCTCCACGACCTCCCCGTCCAGCAACGTCACGCCGTCGCGCAGGTAGTCGGCGTAGAGGTGCGGGAGGTCGACGTTGCCGTAGGTGAGGTACGTCGGCGTCGGGAACGCCGCGAACAGCTCCTCGTACTGCCCCCGGATCGCCCGGTCCAGGACGGCGAACCGGTCCTCCTCGATGGTCGCCCAGAGCTGCCGCGACCAGTCGCGCGCGTCGTCGAAGCGCCGCGCGGTGCGCAGCTCGACCAGCTTCCGCACGGCGTCGACCCCGAACAGGTCGGCCATGATCCCGGAGTAGTCGCCGTAGTCGATGAAGTGGATCAGGTCGCCGAGGCAGACGAGCGCGTCGGCGCCGTCGCCGGCGCGGGCGAGCGCGTCGGTGGCGCCGTGCACGTCGCTGACGACCGAGACCCGCATGGGCGGGAGCGTACGTCGGTCAGGGCGTCCGCACGACGGGCGCCGGCGCCTTCGCGGGCACCTTGGTCGACGCCATGGTCACGAACGCCAGCAGCAGCAGGAACGTCCCGACCGCCGCGAACGACACGAACAGCACCTTGCGCCGGACCGCCTTCGGGTCGTCGGTCCGCCTGATCTTCCCGCCGAACGGCGTGGTGCACGTCGCGCACCGGTCCAGGTCGAGCGGGTTGCGGGCACCGCACTCGACGCACGGCCAGGTCGGCGCGGGCGCGTCCGGGTCGGCCGCGAGCGGCTCCGCGAGCACGGCCGCGAGCGGCGCCGTGAGCGGGTCGACGGCCGCGGCAACGGGGACGGTGGGGACGGAGACGGGCGCGGCGACGGGAACGGGGGGCGCAGGAGCGGTGCCGGTCGGCGCTGGGGGTCCCGCGACTGAGGGAGCGCCGCGCAGCGGCGCGGAACTAGCGGGATCGCCAGCGCCGGGCGGCACCGCGACAGGAACCGGAACAGGAGGCGGCGGAACGGGCGCAGGGGCGGGCCGCAGGTCGGTCCAGCACAATGTGCACCACGGGTCGCCCGCGCGCACGGTCGCGCCGCAGGACGGGCACCGGTCGGTCGCCATGCCCGCTCTATCGGCCGTTCGGCCTAACGACCTTTAGCCGCCGGTGGCTCGACGGGCGGGTAGCCGCCGAGCGGCGCGCCCGGCGGGCGGCCCGCCTCGAGCCGGTCCTTGAGCGCGTTGAGGCCCGCCTTGAGCCGGACGCAGTGGGCCTCGCGCAGCCGGATCGCCCGGCGCAGCAGCCGCCGCGCCTCGCCGGTCGCGACCTCCGTCGCGGAGCCGCGCCGGGTCGGGTCGGCGCGCAGGTAGTAGTGCACGACCGCGCCGTCGCACCACGGCTCGACCCAGAACTCGTTGGAGCCGACGAGCGCGCCGGTGACCGTCATGCGCACGCCCTCGTCGCCGCGGTCCTCGTGCACCTCGACGTCGAGGTCGGGGAACAGCGTCCGCCACAACGCCGCGTCCTTCAGCGCCGCGGCCACGACGGCGGGCGGCGCGACGACGAACGTCTCGTCGATGACGTCCACGAGCGGCACGGCAGGAGTATCGCCCGTGGACGGTGCGGGAACGCCGACGTACCCTCGCCGTCATGTCCCCCGACGACCTGCGCGACCTCGCGCTGCGCGCCGGGCGCGAGCTCGAGGGCGCGCCGGCGCGCGACGTGCTGGCCTGGGCGGTGGAGACGTTCGGGCGGCGGTTCGCGATCGCGTCGTCGATGGAGACGGGCGTCCTCGCCCACCTGGTGAGCACGGTCGCGCCGGGTGTCGACGTGCTGTTCCTGGACACCGGCTACCACTTCGCGGAGACGATCGGCACCCGCGACGCGGTCGCCGCCGTCTACGACGTGACGGTCCGCACGATCAGCGCCGGCCTGCCCGACGACCGGCTCTACGAGCGCGACACCGACCTCTGCTGCAAGCTGCGCAAGGTCGACCCGCTCGACGCGGCGCTCGGCGACTACGACGCCTGGGCGTCCGGCGTCCGCCGCGACGAGAGCCCGACCCGCGCGGACACCCCGGTCGTCGGCTGGGACGCCAAGCGTGGCAAGGTGAAGGTGAGCCCGCTGGCGGCGTGGACGCAGGCGGAGTTCGACGCGTACGTCGCCGAGCACGGCATCCTCGTCAACCCGCTGCTGCTCGACGGCTACCCGTCGATCGGCTGCGCGCCGTGCACGCAGCGGGTGGCGCCGGGCGCCGACCCGCGCAGCGGGCGCTGGGCCGGCACCGGCAAGACGGAGTGCGGCCTGCACGTCTGACGGCCGCGCCGCTCCTAGGAGGCTTGGCGACACGGATCGTTGCAGGTGAGGGGTGTAACGGACACCTTCAACGGGGTTGCCAGACCTGGCTCTTTGACACGCACATGATCGTTAGGCTTGCAAAGACCGTGCTCGGTCGCCACCATCAACGATGGATGGATGGCAGCGCGGCTCTCCTCGCCTCTCTCGTGGACGGCGGGGGAATCGAACCCCTCCGGGGCCGGTCTAAGGGACCCGCTGGCGAACCTGCTCGCCGCCCATCTCCGGTAGGGGCCAGGGGAGATGGCCGGTAAGTCGCCTCCCCTGGCTCCCTCTTTTTCGGGACCTCCGTCGGACTGTTACCGCAGTCCTCGGGCAGACCTCGTGACCCTCCTCATGACGCTGCGGCCTCCTTTTCCGGGGTCGATCCCTCTCCCGCCGCAGGCTGCGACGGCAAGTCGGTGGTAGGCGCTTGCGGCTCGGCTTCTGCAACCCCGCCCGCCTCGTCCGCCCCCGTCTTGGGTGCGCGAGACAGGACGCTGTCGGGGTACCACGACCGCAGACCCCACAGGCCGCCCCCTACGGGGTGGAACTTGGACGCGCCGTAGAGGGCGCGGTAGAGCGATTTGGCGTCGGCGACGGCGAGCCCACCCTTGCGGAGCGCGGCCACTAGTTGAGTCGTCTTGAGGGGGCGCGTATGCCCCGGGGGCGACCACCGGAGGAGCACCATCTCGGCCGCCTTAGGCATGCTCTTGCCGTAGAACTCGTTCTCGTAGACGAGGGTCAGCACGTCGTTCGTCAGCCCACCCGGGCCGATGTTGGCGAGGCCTGGCTCGCCAACAGGCTCGTCCGCCGTGGCGTCGTCGGCCGAGATACCGAGCCGTCGCGCGAGGACGGAGAGGTACGCGTCCAGTTCTTCGCGTTCGCGCTTCGTGTCTTCGTACTCGGCCATGAGCGCCTCTCGGCGGGCCTGGTCCATCTGCACCCCCAAGGGTTGGGTTGGCTTGGGGGTACTGTACGAGCAGGGGCAAGCCTTGTCCACCCTACCCAAGCCACTCAGCGTGGCGAGGCTTGGGTACGGCGCGCATCGGCACTCTTCTCGCCCGTTTAGAATGGGTCGACCGATCCCGCTCCTCCTGGGTTTCGTCCTCGCTCGGTGCTGCGCTGCCAGCTCGTCGCCCGGTCGACTGCGCGCGATAGGCGACGCGCCCCTCACCCGTTTCGACAAGCCCTCCTAGACTCCGCCGCGTGCCGCCGCGCCCCGTCTTCCTCGCGACCAGCACCGCGACCGTCGTCCTCGCCGCGCTGGCGGGCGCCGGCGCGCTGCGCACCCAGCTCGCCGCGCTCGGCGACGTCGAGGCGGGCGTGCGCCGCGAGCCGGTCGCCGAGGGGATGCTCGTCAAGGCGACCATCGGCGAGGACGGCACGCGGTTCCTCGCGTTCGTCCGGGAGCGGGTGCCGGAGCACGAGGCGTTCGTCCTCCACCTCCCCGAGCACCACGCGCCGGGGCCGGTGTGCGGGTCGGCGTTCCGCGAGGGCGACTTCCGCTGGGTGGCCTACCAGCTCCTCCCCCGCCCGGTGACCTGCGGCCCGGCCCGCTGGCACGTGTACCTCGGCGTCGAGCCGGAGCCGCTGCCCGCCGGGGACGTCGCCGCGTTCGGGCCGGGCCTGCTCGTGGTGCGGGTGCCGTGACCGTCGTCGCCGACCTGCTGCTGCTCGCCGCCGGCCACGGTCTCCTCGTCGCCGTCGCGGGCCGCTCCCGCGGCCACCTCGGCGTCGCCGGCCGCATCGGGCTGTCGTTCCTCTGCGGCGTCGCGCTGCTCGGCGCGGTGACGACGCTGCTCGCGGTCGCCGGGCTGCCGACGACGCGGCCCGCGGTGACGCCGTTTCTCGTCGTCGCCGCGTTGGGCGCGCTGCTCCCGCTCCGCACCCGCTTCCAGCGGGTGCCGTACCCGCCGCTGCGGGCGCTCGCCGCCGAGGCCGCGGCGGCGCTCGCGGCGGTCGCGGTCGGCGCCCGCGCGGTCGTCGCCGGCGCGCGGCTACCGGTCGTCGCCAACGACGAGTACGCGATCTGGGCGATGCGCGGCCGGCTGCTCTCGCTGGCCGGGCGGTTCGACCAGCGGATCGGCTTCGGCACCGCCGCCGGGTACCAGCACGCCGACTACCCGCTCACCGTGCCGGGCCTGATCGCCTGGGCGGACGGGTGGTCGGGCGGCAGCGACGGCGCCGCGCACGCGCAGGTCGCGCTGGTGTTCGCGGCGATGCTGCTCGTCGGCGGGTGGGTCGGGGCGCGGTACGCCGGGGTCGCGGGCGGGGTCGCCGCCGTGCTGCTGCTCGGCGGGCTGGGGCGGGTGCTGCCGCGCTACGGCGTGCTGCTGTTCGCGGACGTCCCGGTGGCGGCGTTCGCGGTGGCGCTGGTGAGCGTCGCCGCGGTCTGGCTGGACGAGCGCGACGGCCGCCTCCTCGGCGTCGCCGCCGTCCTCGCCGCCGGCGCCGCGCTGACCAAGAACGAGGGCGCGCTCGCGGTCGTGGCCGTCCTCGCCGCCGCCGCGCTCGCCAACGCCGGCCGCGCGCGCGAGTGGCGCCCGCTGCTGGTCGCCGCGGGCGTCGCGGTGGCCGCGCTGCTGCCGTGGCTCGCGTTCACCCGGCTGCACGGGGTGGCCAGCGACGTCGCCAACGGCGACACGCTCGCGCCGTCCGCGCTCCTCACCAACACCCGGCTGGTCGGGCCGACGCTCACCGGCTTCCGCACGCTCTGGCCGGGCCTGGCCGGGCTGCCGCTGCTGCTCGCGGCCGTCGCCGCGCTGCTCGCGCTCGCGGCGCGGCAGTGGCGGCTCACCGTGCTGTTCGCGGGCGCGCTGGCGCTGGAGCTGGCCGGCCTGCTCGTCATCTACCTGGGCGGCCACAACCACCTGTACTCGTCGGCGCACCGCACGCTGCTCGCGCCGGCCGCGATACTCGCCGTCGCCGTCCCGGTCCTCGCCGGCGCGGCGACCCGGAGGAGGGACGGCGCGTGAGGCTCTCGGTGCTCATGCCGGTGTACGACGAGGCGGCCACCGTCGCCGCCGCCGTCAAGCGGGTGCTGGACGTCGACTACCCGTGCGAGGTCGAGCTGGTCGTCGTCGACGACGGCAGCACCGACGGCACCCGGGACGTCCTCGCCGGCCTCGCCGACCCGCGGCTGACCGTCCACCACCACCCGCGCAACGCAGGCAAGGGCGCGGCCGTCCGCACCGCCGCGCGCCTCGCCACCGGCGACCACCTCGTCGTCTGCGACGCGGACCTCGAGTACGCGCCCGAGCAGCTCCCCGACCTGATCCGCCCGGTGCTCGACGGCGACGCGACGGTCGTCTACGGCACGCGCTCGTTCGGCAGCCACACGGCGTACTCGTTCTGGTACGTGATGGGCAACAAGGCGGTGACGTTCGCCGCGAACCTGCTCTACGACTGCTGGATCAGCGACCTGGAGACCTGCTTCAAGCTGCTGCCCGCCCGGCTGTACCGGGAGCTGGACGTGCGCGCCGACGGCTTCGGCATGGAGGCGGAGCTGACCGCGAAGCTGTTGCGCCGCGGCGTGCGGCCGTACGAGGTGCCGATCCGCTACCAGGCCCGCAGCCGCGAGGCGGGCAAGAAGCTCACCTGGCGCGACGGCGTCGAGGCGTTGTGGATCCTGGCCCGCGTCCGCGTCACCGGGCGCTAATCGCCAGAACCTCGCAACAACGAATTCCCGCAACAAGGCGCATCCCCATGGACAGAAGAACGCCGCTCTGTCACCGTCTGCCGCGTGTACCGCACCGCCGCCCTCGTCGCGCGCCTGCATGTCGACCTGCAGCGCGTCGTCAGTGCGGCGTGTCCGCTGCCCCGCTAGGGCCGGTACGACCCTGACTCCGTGACGCCGCCGACCGCGGCGCGGTGAGTCCTCGTCCCACCCCGCCGCCCGCCTCCCGCGACCCGGGAGCGCGCGCCGCGTCCCCGCAACCCCCCAGCGTGAAGGGCACCACCGTGGCCACCGTCCGTACGTTCGCCTCCTTCGGCGGCTCCGTCGACGCGGAGCCGCAGCCGCGGCTGCTCGCCGACGACGAGCTGGCGCCGAGCCTGCGCGACGCGCCGTCGTTCGCCGACCTGGACGAGCTGGACCGCTTCGAGGTAGCGGTCAAGCAGTACCTCGCCGGGCAGCTCGACCCGGAGGAGTTCCGCCGGCTGCGGCTCTGGCACGGCGTCTACGGCCAGCGCCACCTCGTCGACGTGCACATGGTCCGCACCAAGCTGCCCGGCGGCGCGCTGACGCCGCAGGCGCTCGACGCGATGGCCGACGTGTCCGAGCGGTACAGCCGCGGCTGGGGCCACATCACGACCCGGCAGAACGTGCAGTTCCACTTCGTCGCGCTCACCGACGTGCCGGCCGCGCTGAAGCGGCTGGCCGAGGCGGGCGTCACCAGCCGCGAGGCGTGCGGCGACACCGTCCGCAACGTCACCGCGTGCCACCTCGCGGGCGTCTGCCCGATGGAGGTCCTCGACGTCAACGCCGCCGCCGAGGCGGTCGCGCGGCACTTCCTGCGCAGCCCGATCGCGCAGAACCTCCCGCGCAAGTTCAAGGTCGCCGCCTCCGGCTGCGCCGTCGACTGCGCGCTGGCCGGCATCCACGACATCGGCATCGTCGCGACCGAGGTCGACGGGGTGAAGGGGTTCCGCCTGGTCGTCGGCGGCGGGCTCGGCACCGACCCGCACGAGGCGCAGCCGCTGGAGCCGCTGACCGCGCCGGAGGAGCTGATCGTCACGGCCGAGGCCGTGCTGCGGGTGTGGGACCGCGAGATGCCGCGGCACCAGCGGGCGCGGGCGCGGATGAAGTTCCTCGTCGCCAAGATGGGCATCGAGACGTTCCGCGAGAAGGTCCTCGCCGAGCGGGAGAAGCTGCGCTGCTCCGCGGCGTACCGCAAGCAGGACCCCGAGCTGTTCCTGCCCAAGCGGCAGGAACGGTCGCCGGTCGTGGCCGCCGAGGACCCGGCGTACGAGTCGAAGGACCCGTTCGGCTACGCCCTGTGGCGCGAGACGAACGTCATCGAGCAGCGCCAGCGCGGCCGCTACGTCGCCTACGTGTCGGTGCGCATGGGCGACGTCACGACCGAGCAGTTCCGCACGCTGGCGAAGGCGGCGCGCGAGCTCGGCATCGAGTGGCGCACGACCGTCCGGCAGAACCTCGTCGCGCGCGACCTGCGCCCGGGCGACGTGCCGCGCCTCTACGACATCCTCAGCGACGCCGGCCTGAACGAGACCGGCGCCGAGCGGGCGTCGAACGTCGTCTCCTGCCCCGGCGCCGAGACGTGCAACCTGGCGCTCGTCGCCTCGCGCGGCGTCGCCAGCGCGACCATCGACGCGTTGAAGGTCGCCGGGCTCGGCGACGTGCCGCTGTCCATCAACGTCTCCGGCTGCCCCAACTCCTGCGGCCAGCAGCAGATGGCCGACATCGGCCTGTCCGGCCAGGTCCGCCGCGTCGGCACCGAGGAGGCGCCGGGGTACCGCATCCTGCTCGGCGGGCGCGTCACCAGCGGCGGCGCGCGGTTCGGCCAGTACGTCGCCAAGGCGCCGGCCAAGCTCACGCCGGCCGCCGTCGTCAACGTCGTCGGGCGCTTCAAGGAGGAGCGGCGCGACGGCGAGCGGTTCGGCGACTGGGTGGACCGCGTCGGCGCCGAGGCGATCGGCGAGTCGCTCGCGGCGTTCGACGTGAAGCGCACCCGCGCCGAGGCGCCGGAGGACTTCACCGACTGGGGCGACACCGCGCCGTTCCAGGTCATCCTCGGGCGTGGCGAATGCGCGGGCTGACGATCTGGCTGACGGGCCTCCCGTCGGCCGGCAAGACCACCATCGCCAACGCCGTCGCCGAGCGGCTGGACGGGCCGTTCCAGGTGCTCGACGGCGACGAGATCCGCGAATACCTCTCCCGCGGCCTCGGCTTCACCAAGGAGGACCGCGACACGCAGGTGCTGCGCGTCGGCTGGGTCGCGAAGACGCTCGCCCGCCACGGCGTGACCGTGCTGGCGTCGCTCGTGTCGCCGTACGCCGACGCGCGGGACAAGGTCCGCGCGCTGCACGGCGAGGCCGGCGTCGGCTTCTACGAGGTACACGTCGCGACGCCGCTGGAGGTCACCCGCGAGCGGGACGTGAAGGGCCTGTACGCGAAGGCGTACGCCGGCGAGATCGCGAACTTCACCGGCGTCCAGGACCCGTACGAGCCGCCGTCGTCGCCGGACCTGGTGATCCGCACGCAGGACGAGACGGTCGAGGAGTCGGCCGCGCGGGTGCTGGCGCTGCTGGACGGTGCGCGATGACGCTCGCCCCGGTCACGCGGCACACGCCGTACGCGCTCTCCCACCTCGACGTGCTGGAGAGCGAGTCGATCCACGTCATGCGCGAGGTCGTCGCCGAGCTGGAGCGCCCGGTGCTGCTGTTCTCCGGCGGCAAGGACTCGATCGTCATGCTGCGGCTGGCGGAGAAGGCGTTCCACCCGGCGCCGATCCCGTTCCCGTTGATGCACGTCGACACCGGCCACAACTTCCCCGAGGTCATCGAGTACCGCGACCGCCGCGTCGCCGAGCTCGGCGTCCGGTTGGTCGTGGCGAGCGTGCAGGAGTCGATCGACACCGGCCGCGTCCGCGAGCGGCCCGGCCAGTCGCGCAACCCGTTGCAGACCGTGACGCTGCTCGACGGCATCGCCCGGCACCGGTTCGACGCGGTGTTCGGCGGCGCGCGGCGCGACGAGGAGAAGGCGCGCGCGAAGGAGCGGGTGTTCTCGTTCCGCGACGAGTTCGGGCAATGGGACCCGAAGAACCAGCGGCCCGAGCTCTGGTCGCTCTACAACGGCCGCCACAACCCGGGCGAGCACATCCGCGTCTTCCCGCTGTCGAACTGGACCGAGCTCGACATCTGGCAGTACATCGAGCGCGAGCGCCTCGACATCCCGTCCATCTACTACGCGCACCGCCGCGAGGTGTTCGAGCGCGACGGCATGCTGCTCGCCGTCTCACCGTACGTCACCCTCCGTCCGGGCGAGACGCCGTTCGAGGCCACGGTCCGCTACCGCACCGTCGGCGACGCCTCCTGCACCGGCGCGGTCGAGTCGGCCGCCGCCACCGTCGAGGAGGTCGTCGCCGAGGTCGCCGCGACGCGCATCACCGAGCGCGGCGCCACGCGAGCTGACGACAAGGTGTCGGACGCCGCTATGGAGGACCGCAAGCGCGAGGGGTACTTCTGATGAGCGACGTGACCGTGCCGGTCGGGGGCGACCCCGCCTCCCTAGGGCTCGTACCTCGCTTTAGTCGGGAGGCGGGGTCGCCCCCGCCCACCACTAGCGAGCTCCTCCGGATCGCGACCGCGGGCTCCGTGGACGACGGCAAGAGCACCCTGATCGGGCGGCTGCTGTGGGACTCGAAGTCGGTGTTCGAGGACCAGGCGGCGGCCGTCGAGGACGCCTCCGCTCGGAGGGGCGAAGCCACCAACCTCGCGCTGCTCACGGACGGCCTGCGCGCGGAGCGCGAGCAGGGCATCACCATCGACGTCGCCTACCGGTACTTCGCGACGCCGCGCCGGAAGTTCATCGTCGCCGACACGCCCGGCCACGTGCAGTACACGCGGAACATGGTCACCGGCGCCTCTACGGCGGACCTCGCGATCATCCTGGTGGACGCGCGGAAGGGCTTGGTGGAGCAGAGCCGGCGGCACGCGTTCCTGTCGCGGCTGCTGCGGGTGCCGCACCTCGTGCTGGCCGTCAACAAGATGGACCTGGTGGGCTGGGACGAGGGCGTGTTCCGGGAGATCGCGGGGGCGTTCCCGTTCGACGCGACGGCGATCCCGCTGTCCGCGCTGCACGGCGACAACGTGGTGGAGCGTTCAGCCAACGCCCCCTGGTACACCGGGCCGTCGCTGCTGGAGCACCTCGAGGCGGTGGACGTCGCGACGTCGCACCACCTGGGCGACGCGCGGTTCCCGGTGCAGTACGTCATCCGCGACCACAGGTCGGACTACCGCGGCTACGCGGGGCAGGTCGCGAGCGGGGTGCTGCGGCCGGGCGACGAGGTCGAGGTGCTGCCGAGCGGGGTGCGCACGACGATCGCCGCGATCGACACGTACGACGGGCCGGTGGACGCGGCGTTCGCGCCGATGTCGGTGACGTTGCGGCTGGCCGACGACGTCGACGTCTCGCGCGGCGACATGGTCGTGGGCGTCGGCGGCCGGCCCGCCGTGACGCAGGACGTGACGGCGACGGTCTGCTGGATGACCGACGAGCCGCTGCGGCCGGGATCGCGGGTGCTGGTCAAGCACACGACGCGCACCGCGAAGGCGGTCGTCCGCACGCTGGACCAGCGGCTGGACGTGGCGACGTTCGAGCCGGTGCCGGCGACCGAGCTGGGCCTCAACGACATCGGCCGGGTGACGCTGCGGACGGCGCAGCCGCTGTTCGCCGACGAGTACGCGGAGAACCGCGCGACGGGCGCGTTCATCCTGATCGACGAGCTGACCGGCGCCACCGCCGGCGCCGGGATGGTGGGGGCGTGAGGCTGCGCGTCCTGGCCGCGTCGGTCGCCGTCCTCGCGCTCGCGGCGACCGGCTGCTCGACCAAGCCGAGCGCCTCCGCGTCGCCCGGCGGGACGCTGCGGCTCGGCTACTTCGCCAACGTCACCCACGCGACCGCGCTGGTCGAGGTGGAGCGCGGCACGCTCGCGGAGCGCCTCGGCCCGACGCGGCTGGAGACGCAGGTCTTCAACGCCGGCCCGGCCGCCGTGGAGGCGATCTTCGCGCGCGCGATCGACGCGGCGTACCTCGGCCCGAACCCGGCCATCAACGCCTACGTCAAGAGCAAGGGCGACGCGGTCCGGATCGTCGCCGGCGCGACGAGCGGCGGCGCGCAGCTCGTCGTGCAGCCGTCGATCGCCGACGCGGCGGGGCTGCGCGGCAAGACGCTGGCGACGCCGCAGCTCGGCAACACGCAGGACGTCGCGCTGCGCGCGTGGCTGGAGTCCCAGGGGCTGCACACCGACCCGCAGCAGGGCGGCGACGTCACGATCGCGCCCAGTGAGAACGCCACGACGCTGCAGCTGTTCAAGGACCACAAGATCGACGGCGCGTGGGTGCCCGAGCCGTGGGCGAGCCGCCTCGTCCTCGACGGCGGTGCCAAGGTCCTGGTGGACGAGAAGGACCTGTGGCCGGGCGGGAAGTTCGTGACGACGCACCTCGTGGTCGCGACGCCGTTCCTCGACAAGCACCCGGACGTCGTCAAGCGGCTGCTCCAGGCGCACGTCGAGACCACCGCCTGGATCACCGCGCACCCCACTGACGCGAAGACCGTCGTCAACGCCGCGTTGGAGAAGCTCGCCGGCAAGCCGCTGGCGCAGCCGGTGCTCGACCGGGCGTTCGCGAACCTCACCGTCACCGACGACCCGCTCGCCGCGACGCTCGCCGAGTCGGCCGCGCACGCGACGAACGCGGGGCTGCTCAAGGCGCCGGACCTCGCCGGCATCTACGACCTCCGCATCCTCAACCAGGTGCTCTCGGCCACCGGTCGCCCGGCCGTCGCCGACGCCGGGCTCGGAAGGAACTGACATGGCCGCCGTCCACGACCTCGCGTACGCCGCCCCCGCCGTGGCCCCGCACGTCGTCTCGCTGCGCGGGGTGACGAAGTCGTTCGGGAACGGTCCCGCGGTGCTCGACCGCGTCGACCTCGACGTGCGGCCCGGCGAGTTCGTCTGTCTCGTCGGCGCGTCCGGCTGCGGCAAGTCGACGCTGCTGTCGCTGGTAGCCGGGCTGGAGCAGCCGTCGAGCGGCACCGTGCACCATCACGGCAACGCCGCCGCGCTGATGTTCCAGGAGCCGGCGCTGTTCCCGTGGCTGACGGCCGGCCAGAACGTCGAGCTGGCGCTGCGGCTGCGCGGCGTCCCGCGCGGCGCCCGGCGGGTCGAGGCGGAGCGGCTGCTGGCGCTGGTCCGGCTGGAGGGCCAGGCGCGCAAGCGCGTGCACGAGCTGTCCGGCGGCATGCGGCAGCGCGTCGCGCTGGCCCGCGCGCTCGCCCAGGACGCGAGCGTGCTGCTGATGGACGAGCCGTTCGCGGCGCTCGACGCGATCACCCGCGACGCGCTGCACGAGGAGCTGACGCGCGTCTGGGCGGAGGTCGGGCTCTCGGTGCTCTTCGTGACGCACAACGTCCGCGAGGCGGTGCGGCTGGGGCAGCGCGTCGTCCTGCTGTCGTCGAAGCCGGGGCGCGTCGCGCGCGAGTGGGACGTCGACATCGCGCAGCCGCGCCGCATCGAGTCGCCGGAGGTCGCGGCGCTGTCGGCGGAGGTCACCGACCGGCTGCGGGAGGAGATCCGCCGCCATGCCTGACGCCCTGGCCACGCTCGAAGCGGGTCTGGACGCCCTGGAGGCGCCGGAGCCGGCGCCGCGCCGCGCGCGGCGGTGGCTGCGGGTGCTGCCGCCGTTCGTGGCGGTGGCGTTGCTGGTGGGCCTCTGGCAGCTCGCGTACGCGCTGCACCTGAAGTCGCCCGAGGCGATGCCCTCCCCCGCCGACGTCGCGCGCGCGCTCGCCGAGCAGTGGGGGAAGGGGACGGTGCAGGAGGCCGTCCTCAACAGCCTGCACCGCGGCGTGCTCGGGTTCCTCGCCTCGATCGCCGTCGGCACGCCGCTCGGGCTGCTCATCGCGCGCGTGAAGCCGGTGCGGCTCGCCATCGGTCCGATCTTCAGCGGCCTGCAGAGCCTCCCGTCGGTGGCCTGGGTGCCCGCCGCGATCATCTGGTTCGGCCTCTCCGACGCCGCGATCTACTTCGTCGTGCTGATGGGCGCGGTGCCCTCGATCGCGAACGGCCTGGTCGCCGGCATCGACCAGGTCCCGCCGCTGTACCTCAAGGTCGGCCGGGTCCTCGGCGCGAAGCGGCTCACCGCCGCGCGGCACGTCATCGTCCCGGCCGCGCTGCCGGGGTACCTCGCCGGGCTGAAGCAGGGCTGGGCGTTCTCCTGGCGGTCGTTGATGGCGGCCGAGCTGATCACGTTCAGCCCGCGGCTCGGGCTGGGGCTCGGGCAGCTCCTCGAGACCGGCCGCGAGCTGTCCGACATGTCGCTCGTCGTCGCGTCGATCATCGTGATCCTCGCCGTCGGCGTCGGCATCGAGCTGCTCGTCTTCGCGCCGCTCGAACGCCGCGTGCTCGCCCGCCGAGGGCTGGCGCAGGCGGCCTGACGCCGCTACGTTCCGGTTCGCCCGATCCGCCCCCCTTCGCGACCGGAGACCCCGCATGCGCCCCCGCACCCTCGCCGTCGCCGCGCTGCTCGCGGCCGGCACCGCCGTCCCCGCCCCCGCCCACGCCGCGTACCCGGTCGGCGGCGCGTGCACCGTCGCGTACCCGTACGCGAGCACCTGCGGCAACGCGATCCTCTGCGCGCCCGGCAGCGTCGTCACCGTGACCGTGGCCGGCCTGGGCTACGGCTGGGCCTCCTGCGGCGGCGCGTACGCGGGCGCGCGCACCGCGGGCGCGGACGTGGCCGTCGCGACGAGCGGCGGGTCCCTCACCTGCGGCGTCGACCCGGCGGGCCTCGGCATCGTGTCGGTCACCTGCGCGGTCGTGCCCGCGTAGTAGCGCGGACGCCCCGGCGCCTTTAGGTTCGGGGCATGAAGGAGTACGCGAGCCCCATCGCGGTCGCCGAGCCCACGTCCGGCAACCTCACCGACTACCTCTGGACGAACGAGCGGGACTTCCCGGACTCGGTCGTCTTCAGCCGGCGCGGCTCCGGCGGCTGGAGCGACGTGACGTCGCGGCAGTTCGCCGAGGAGGTCCGCGCGCTCGCGGCTGGGTTCGTCGCGTCGGGCGTGCAGGTCGGCGACCGGGTCGGCCTGATGAGCCGCACCCGGTACGAGTGGGCGGTCGCCGACTTCGCGATCTGGACGGCCGGCGGCATCACGGTGCCGATCTACGAGACGTCCAGCGCCGAGCAGGTCGAGTGGATCCTCTCCGACTCAGGCGCCGTCGCCGTGATCGTCGAGAACGACGGCCACGCCGAGACGGTCGCGTCCGTCGCGGGGAAGCTGTCCGACCTGCGGCACACCTGGGCGATCGACCGCGGCGACCTCGACAAGCTGGTCGAGCAGGGGAAGGGCGTCGCGCGCGCCGACCTCGACGCGCGGCACGGGGCGCTCACGCCGGAGACGCTCGCGACGATCATCTACACGTCGGGCACGACCGGCCGCCCGAAGGGGTGCGAGCTCACCCACGGCAACTTCATGTTCGACGTGTCGTCGACCACCGAGGGCCTCAACGAGTTCTACAACGAGGCCGGCTCGACGCTGCTGTTCCTGCCGCTCGCGCACGTGTTCGGCCGGATCATCCAGCTCGGCTCGGTCGCCAACCGGGTCCGCGTCGGACACACCGCCGACGTGAAGAACCTGCTGCCGGACCTCGCGGCGTTCCAGCCGACGTTCCTGCTGTCGGTGCCGCGCGTGTTCGAGAAGGTCTACAACGCCTCCCGGCAGAAGGCGCACGCGGACGGCAAGGGGAAGATCTTCGACGCCGCCGAACGGGTCGCGATCGCGTACTCCGAGGCGCTGGACAAGGGCGGGGCCGGCCTCGGGCTGAAGGTGCAGCACAAGGTCTTCGACAAGCTGGTCTTCTCGAAGCTGCGCGCCGCGCTCGGCGGCAAGGTCGAGTACTGCGTCAGCGGCGGCGCGCCGCTCGGCGCGCGGCTGGGCCACTTCTTCCGCGGCATCGGCGTGACGATCCTCGAGGGGTACGGCCTCACCGAGACGAGCGCCGGCTCGACGCTGAACCTCCCCGGCCAGATGAAGGTCGGCACGGTCGGCCGCGCGATCCCCGGCACGACCGTCCGCATCGCCGAGGACGGCGAGATCCTGCTCAAGGGCGCGCAGATCTTCACCGGCTACTACAAGAACGCGAAGGCGACCGCGGAGGCGATCGACCCGGACGGCTGGTTCCACACCGGCGACATCGGCACGCTCGACGCCGACGGCTTCCTCACCATCACCGGCCGGAAGAAGGAGCTGATCGTCACCGCCGGCGGCAAGAACGTCGCGCCGGCCGTGCTGGAGGACCGGCTGCGGGCGCACCCGCTGGTCAGCCAGTGCATCGTCGTCGGCGACAACAAGCCGTTCATCGGCTGCCTCGTCACGATCGACCCGGAGGCGTTCCCCGCCTGGAAGTCCGAGCACGGCAAGCCGGAGGGCGCGAGCGTCGCCGACCTCGCCGACGACCCGGACCTGCGCGCGGAGGTCCAGGGCGCGGTCGACCAGGCCAACAAGGCGGTGTCGAAGGCCGAGGCGATCAAGTCGTTCCGCATCCTGCCGGTGGACTTCACCGAGGAGAGCGGCCACATGACGCCGAGCCTGAAGGTGAAGCGGGCCGTGGTCCTCAACGACTTCGCGCGCGAGGTCGAGGCCATCTACGCGTCGTGACCGCCGCGGTCGCGGAGGTCGCCGGGCTCACCGTCGAGTTCGGCGCGGTCCGCGCGGTCGACGGGCTGGACCTGACGGTCCGGCCCGGCGCGTCCCTGGCGCTCGTCGGCCGCAACGGCGCCGGCAAGTCGACGACGCTGCGCGCCCTGGCGGGCGTGCTGCCGCCGACCCGCGGCTCGGTCGTGATCGGCGGGGTCGACGCGCGGCGCGACCCGGCGGGCGTGCGCGAGCGCGTCGGCTACTGCCCCGACGTCGGCGGGCTGATCCCGCGCGCCACGCCGTGGGAGCACCTGGCGCTCGCCGCGCGGCTGCGGCGGCTGCGCGACTGGGAGCCGCGGGCGCGGGACCTCCTGGACCGGTTCGAGCTCGGCGGCGCCGCGCACCGGGTGACGGCCGGCTTCTCGCACGGCATGGGGCGGCGGCTGTCGGTGCTGCTCGCGGCGTTCCACTCCCCCGCGCTGCTGCTGCTGGACGAGCCGTTCGACGGCGTCGACCCGTTGGGGGTCGCGGCGACGCTGGACCTGATCCGCGAGGCGCGGGTCGCGGGTGGCGCGGTGGTCGTCAGCACGCACCTGCTGGCGCTCGCGGTGGAGGCGTGCGACGAGGCGGTCGTGCTGCGCGGCGGGCGGGTCGCGTCGGCGGCGCCCGCGTCGGAGCTGGCCGGCGAGGCGGGCGCGGCGCGGTACCGCGCGCTGCTCGGATGACGTCCGGCGCGGAGCAGCTCCGCGCGCTCGTCGCGCTGCGCTGGCGGATGGTGCGCTCCCGCGGGGCGCGCGCCGGCCTCGCCGCGCTGGCCGCGCTGGTGCCGCTCGCGATCCTCGGCGGCGCGCTCGCGGGCCAGCTCGCGCCGGGCGGCGCGCGGGTCGAGGCGCTGATCCTGGCGCCGACGATCTACCTCGGCTTCGCGCTGCTGTCGGTCGTGTCGCCGATGACCGCCGGCGGCGGCAACGAGCTGTACCCGGCCGACCAGCTCGTCGCGTACCCGGTCCGCCCGGCCACCCACTTCCTCACCGGCCTCGCCGTCATGCCGATCAACCTCGCCTGGGTGAGCCAGCTCGTCGTCGTGACGGCGGCGACGTCGTTCGTGCTGCCCGCGCGGCCGGCGTCGTTGCTGGCCGTGCCGACGCTGGCGGCGTTCGTGCTGCTGGTGACGGCGCTGGGGCAGGCGGCGAGCTGGACGGTGGCCGCGCTGCGGCAGACGCGCAACGGCCGCCGCGCCGTGTGGGCGGTCGCGCTCGCGGCGCTGGCGGCGGTCGCCTTCGTCGTGCGGACCGGGCGGACCGTCGCCGTGCTCGACGCGGCG
>DASTMB010000043.1 GCA_035714365.1 Mycobacteriales bacterium
GCCGTCCAGGCCGGGGAGCCGGTGCACGTTGGTGTCCAGCCGCTCGACGGCGCGGCCGCCCTCGTCGCCGGAGAGCAGCCAGCGCAGCAGGAACTCCGTCTCCGCGCGCGGCATCACCGACGAGCCGACCGGCGCCCAGAGCCGGCGCAACGCCAGCCGCACCAGCCGCCGCGCCCGCGGCGAGCGGGCGAGCCGGCGCCGCGCCTCGCTCACGTAGAACGCCACGTGCCGCGCCTCCTGCCGCTGGATCCGGTCCAGCAGCTCGGTGAGCACCGGGTGGTCCTCCCGCTCGGCGAGGCGGGCGTAGCCGGCCTGCGTCGACCACTCGTTCACCGCGCTCCAGGTCATGTGGACCGCCACGAACGCGTCGCCGAGCAGCGCCCCCGCCAGCGCGTTGACGATGGGCGCGACGGTGTCGCCGCGGCCGAGGCGGCGGCGCATCGGCGCGACCCGCGCGGCGCCCGCTGGCTCGCCGTGCGCCTCGAGCACGCGGGCGAGCGCGGCGCCGTGCCAGTGCTCCTCGTAGTTCCACATGGTGAGGAACGTCGTCACCCGCGGGTCGCGGTGCGACGGCGTGACGAGCAGGTCCCGCAGGTAGCAGACGGTGTGGCTCTCGACGTCGTGCATGTACCGCAGGCAGCGCAGCGTCTCCGGCGAGAGCGGGCGGTCGCGGAACGCCGCGAAGTCGATGCCGTCGAGGCTGACCGGGGCCGCCTGCCGCTGGTACGCGTCGATGTCGAACATGCCGGTCGTTCGCGCGGGACGGCGCTGCGGTTCAGCCGGTGTCGGGGCGCGGCTGCTCGGCGAGGAAGCGTTCCAGCTCGGCGCCGAGCTCGTCGCCGGTCGGCAGCGAGCCGCCCTCGGCGAGCAGGTTGCGGCGGCCGGAGACGAACGTGTCGTACTGCTCCTCCAGCGCCCGCACGACCGCCGCGACCTCCGCGGCCTCCGCGACCTGCTCGTCGATGAGCCGGCGGGTCTCGGCCGCGGCGGCCGCCAGGGCGTCCGTCGGCAGCACCAGCCCGGAGACGCGCGCGACCGACTGGACGAGCACCTCGGCGGCGGCCGGGTACGGCGCCTGCGCGACGTAGTGCGGCACGTGCACGGCGAAGCCGGCCGCGTCGTGCCCGGCCCGCCCGAGCCGGTACTCGATCAGGTGCCCCGCCGCGCCCGGCACCTGCACCGTCGCCACCCACGGCTCGAAGCCGGCGACCAGGTCGCGGCGGCTGCCGTGCGCGATGACGCCGACCGGGCGGGTGTGCGGGACCGCCATGGGGATCGCGTTGAGGCCGACGGTGAGGCGGACGCCGAGCGCCTCGACCAGCAGCCGCACGGCGGTCGCGAACCGCTCCCACTGCACGTCCGGCTCCGGGCCGGAGAGCAGCAGGTACGGCGTGCCGTGCGCGTCGCGCAGCGCGTGCACGACCAGCTCCGGCGCCTCGTAGCTCTCCCAGTGGTCCTCGACGAACAGCATCGGCGGCCGGCGGGCGCGGTAGTCGTGGAGCTGGTCCACGTCGAACGTCGCCACGACCCGCGCGCCCTCGTCGGACGCGAGCAGGTGGTCGCGCGCGAGCCGGCGGGCGCCGCCCGCGTCGACGAACCCGTCCAGCGCCTGCACCAGCACCGGGCGGCCGAGGCCGCCCGCGTCCGGCGCCAGCTCGAACAGCTCCCGGGGGTCCAGTGCCACGCCACCATCCTGCACCGCAACGGCAGGAGTCGCCGGGGACGTGGCGAAGATCGCGGCGCCGTCCACCCCGAGGAGCCCCCCGTGGTCCGCCGCCCCCTGCTCGCCCTCGCGCTGCTGCTCGCCGCCGCGGCCGTCCCCGCGCACGCGGCACCCGCCGCCGGCGCGTGGTCCACGACGTACGGCGCGGACGCCTGCGGGCCGCGCGAGGCGGTGCCGGTGAGCGCCGGCGAGACCGCGCTCGTGGTGACCGCCGCCGCGACCGTGCCGGCCAACGACATCGTGCTCAACGTGTTCCGCAACGGCACGCCGTTCGCGTCGGCGGACAGCGCGACCAGCCCGGAGGCGTCGGCGACCACGCCGCTGGACCCGCCCGCGGCGGCGACGGACGTGTTCGAGGCGCAGGTCTGCCCGTTCGCGGGCGGCTCGGTCGCCGGGCCGTACACCGCGACCGGCACCTGGACGTGGGGCACCGCGCCGGCCGCGCCCGCGCTGCCGGCCACCGGCTCCGGCGCGGCGGACGGCAGGAAGACGGTGCGGGTCCCGGTGCTGGACGACGTGCTGATCCCGTGGGGCGCGCCCGGCGCCGGTGCCGAGGTGGCGTTCCCGGCCGGCACCTACAACGGCGCCGAGCTGCTGCTGCACGACCACCCGGACGGCGACGGCTTCGACCGGCTGCTGACCGTCGAGGTGGACGGCGTGGAGATGTTCCGCGCGACGACGCCGCGCGTCGACTACACGATCCGCTGGGACGTCACGCCGTACCTGTCGCTGCTCTCCGGCGGCACGCACCGGGTGTTCGTGCACGAGGAGTCCTACCTGGGCCGCGGCCACGTCGTGTCGCTCGACGTGCTGCTGCACCAGGCGAAGCGGACGCCGCCGTCGGTCGCGACCGCGATCGCGGCGTCGTGGGACTACGTGGGCCTCGGCCCGCGCACCGGCGGCGGCTGCGGCGGCAACCTCGCCGACGTGGACCCCAGGTACACGGCGTACATCGACGAGACGCGGACGTTCGAGCGGCCGGCCGGGACCGTGCGGTCGGCGACGTTCTACGGCTACCTCACCGCGCACGGCTGCGAGGAGTTCTGGTACTCGACGGCCCGGCCGACGCCGGTGCGGATGGTGCACCTGGCCATCGACGGCAAGCCGTTCGCCGACTTCGTGCCGAAGCCGTACACGTACGCGTTCGTCGGCGGCGACCCCAACGACCAGGTGTGGAACGCCGTCGACGGCGCCGCCTGGAACACCGCCCAGCCCGTCCTCGCCGAGAACGGCGTGTACGGCGGCACCGGCGCGATCCCGCCGTACGTGTTCGACGTGACGTCGGTCGTCAAGGCGCTCCCGGCCGGGCCGCACGACCTGTCCATCCGGATCGACAACGGCGACGGGTCGTGGGTGTTCTCCGGCCAGGTCCTCACGACGCTGGGGTCCGGCAAGCCGTAACGCCACGGTGTCCCCGCCCGCCGCGCGGGTACGGGAACCGCATGCGCGACGACGTGACGTTCTGGTTCGACCCCGGCTGCCCGTGGACGTGGGCGACCTCGCGGTGGCTGGTGGCGGCGGCGGAGCAGCGCGACCTGCGCGTGACGTGGCGGCTGATGAGCCTGTCCGTGCTCAACGCCGGCCGCGAGTTCGAGCCGTGGATCGCGTTCGGGGCGCGGGTGCTGCGGGTGTTCGCGGCGGTCGCCGACGCGCACGGCAGCGACGCGGTCGGCGCGCTGTTCACGGCGTACGGGCACCGCATCCACGACCTCAAGGACCCTTTCGAGCCGCTGACGCTCGAGAAGTCGCTCGCCGACGCCGGCCTGCCGCCGATCCTCGTCGCCGCCATGGACGCCCCGGCGTGGGACGACGCCGTGCGCGCCGACCACGACGCCGCGCAGGCCGCCGCGGGCGGCGAGGCGGGCAGCCCGGTGATGGCGTACCGCGGCACCGGCTGGTTCGGCCCGGTGCTCTCGCCGGCGCCGCGCGGCGAGGCAGCGGGCGAGCTGTGGGACGACCTGACGCGGTTCATCACGCGCGACGGGGTGTTCGAGGTCAAGCGCGGCCGCGACCGCGGGCCGCGCGTCGGCTAGCTATCCGGGAGCCGTTGCTCCGTCGTGAGCACCGGCGCGAACAGGTCGCCGTACCGGTCCAGCCGCGCCGGCACGTCAGCGGGCCCGAAGAACAGGTCCCGCCCGCGCTCGACCTCCGCCCACGTCACCGGCGCCGACACCGTCGGCGCCCGCAGCGCGCGCAGGCTGTACGGCGCCACCGTCGACTTCCCGCGGTCGTTCTGGCTCCAGTCGACGAGCACCTTGCCGGGCCGCAGCGCCCGCGCCATCCGGTCCACGACCAGCCCCGGCGTCTCGCGGGTCAGCGCGGCGGCGACGCGGCGGGCGTACGCCTTCGTCCCGCCGTACGTCGCGCCGCTCACCGGCGCGTACACGTGCACGCCCTTCGAGCCCGACGTCTTCGGCCACGAGGCGAGGCCGTCCGCCGCCAGCCGCTCGCGCACCCGCAGCGCCACCGCGCACGCCTCGGCCAGCCCGGCCGGCTCGCCCGGGTCGAGGTCGAAGACGACCACCAGCGGCCGCTCCTGCGCCGTCGCCAGGCCGAGGAACGGGTGCAGCTCGATCGTGGCGAGGTTCGCCGCCCAGACCAGCGCCGGCAGGTCGTCCAGCACCGGCGACTCGAACACCTTCCCGGTCCGCTCGAACGCCATCCGCGCCGTGCGCAGCCACGGCGGGTGCGGCGGCACCCGCGTCTGGAAGAAGTGCGGCCCGCCGACGCCCTCCGGGAACCGGTGCAGCGTCGCCGGCCGCCCCCGTAGGTGGGGGAGCAGCGCGTCGGCCACGCGGACGTAGTAGTCGATGACCTCGGCCTTCGTGGTGCCGGTCGCCGGGAACAGCACCCGGTCCAGGCTGGAGACGGCGACGTCGCGGCCGGCGACCCGGACCAGCAGCTCGGCGGTCACGCCGGTCGCCCGGCGGGGGCGAGCTGGCCGATCAGGCAGTCGCGGGCGTCGCGGTCCGGGCGCCAGCGCAGCAGCAGCGCCGGGTGCCGGAACCGCGTCCCCAGGTCCACCTGCGAGTACGTCACCTCCGCGACCAGCACCGGCCGCAACGGCACCCAGTCCAGCGACAGCTCCGGCGTCCACCGCCCCGCCGCGCCGGCGAGCCGCCCGATGTGCCCGCCCTCCAGCGCGAACCCGTGCTCCCACGGGTGGCCCGCGAGCGGCACCACGCACGCGGCCAGCACCTCGGCGAGGCGGGCGCGTTCGGTCCGGGCGAACGCCTGCACCACCCCGACGTGCCGCAGCTCGTCGCCGTCCCAGAGCCCCAGCAGCAGCGAGCTCACCACCGGCCCCTCGGCCAGCCGCATCCCGGCGACGACGCAGTCGGCGCTGCGCTCGCGCTTCACCTTGACCATCGCCCGCTTGCCCGGCTGGTAGGTCAGGTCCACCGTCTTGGCCACGACGCCGTCCAGCGCCCCGCCGGGCGGCTGGTCCAGCCACAGCTCCGCCTCGGCCGGGTCCGCCGTCGCCGGCGTCGGCCGCAACGCCGCGCCGCCGTCGCCCAGCAGCGCCAGCAGGCGGGCGCGGCGTTCGGCGAACGGCCGCCGCCGCAGGTCCGCCCCGCCTGCCGCCAGCAGGTCGAACGCCACCAGCGTCGCCGGTGTCTCCGCCGCCAGCCGGGCGACCCGGGACGCGGCCGGGTGCAGCCGGGCCATCAGCGCGCCGAAGTCCGGCGCGCCGCCCGGCCCGGCGGCGAGCAGCTCGCCGTCGAGGACGAACGAGTCGTCCGGCACGACCCGCAGCGCCTCGGTCACCTCCGGGAAGTACCGGGCCAGCGCCTTGCCGTTGCGGCTGCGCAGGTCGACGGCGTCGCCCTCGCGGAAGGCGAGGCAGCGGAACCCGTCCCACTTCGGCTCGTAGGTCCACTCCGGGCCGCGCGGCAGCTCGCGCGCGAGCGCGGCGAGCATCGGCGCGACCGGCGGCGGGAGCGTAGGCACGGTGCTGGCGTACCCGCGCCACCATCTGACGCACCTGCGCCACCTGTCCTAACGCACACAGCGCCGCGCCGATCGGACGCACCGGACCCCGCGCCGCCCGGGGGCGGACGCGGGGTCCGGGTGGTGGGGGTGCCGTGCCTACCGGGTCGCGCGGCGGCGCCGGGCGGGCAGGATCGCGAGCAGGAGCAGCAGCGCGCCGGCCACCGGGACGGCGTCCGGGAGGCCGGTGGAGGCGATCGGCGTGCCGCCGGTGCCCCCGGTGCCGCCTGTGCCGCCGGTGCCACCCGTGCCGCCGGTGCCACCGGTCCCGCCGGTGCCACCGGTCCCGCCGGTGTTGTCCTTGCCCGTCGTGGAGCCCGGCAGCGTGCCGTCGAACTCCTTGTACAGCGTCTTCCCGGAGAGCTGCCGGACGATGGCGCCGTGCGCCTCGTGCGCGTTGTCCGCCGTCGCCAGGGACTTCGCGCAGGGGCGGACGTAGTTGGTGCAGCCGTCCGCGAAGGCGACCATCACGCGGCCGATCTTGTCGATCGTGATGTCGTTGAAGTCGAGCAGGTTGCGGCAGGTGGAGCTGCCGCCGCGGTTCCACATGCAGCCGCGCTGCACCGGGTCGCCCGGCGTCGCGTCGACCGTCGTCCAGGTCTTGCCGCGGTCGTAGGTGGTCGCGACGTACATGTGCCAGGCCGCGCCGACGTACTTCTCGTCCGCGATGCCGTAGGGCGGCGACTGGAAGTCGCCGTCGGTGGGCGTACCGAGGAACGCGAACGCCGCCCGGTCACCGTCGCCGGCCACGACCTCGGAGAACTCGGTCGCCCGGATCACGTGCGGCGTGACGCCCACGTCGACGCTCGGCGACCACGTGAGGCCGCGGTCGGTGGAGACGGCGATCTTCGGCTTGCCGGTGCCGTCGGCGTAGCCGAAGTACACCGTGCCGTCGCTGCCGACGCCGACCGACGGGTCGGAGGTGCCGGCGATCGCGTCGGGCACCGAGCGCACCGTCCAGGTGAGGCCGGCGTCGGTGGAGACGGCCATGCCCTGCTTGCCCTGGCAGTTGGTGGCCGGCAGGTAGACGGTGCCGTCGTTCGGCGCGACCTTGATGTGGCCGTGCAGCACGCCGCACTCGCCCTGGATCGCGGGGATCGCGACGTCGAACGTCAGGCCGCCGTTGACCGAGCGCGAGCAGAGCGCCGCGACGGCGCCCTGGGCGCAGTAGTAGACGGCGTGCGGGTAGGCCGCGCCCGCGGGCGCCAGCGAGGGCGGGTACGGACCGCCGCCGATCGACTGGTGGTCGAGCACGGTGCCGCCGCCGCAGCCCTCGGTCTGGATGTAGGGCGGCCCGTCGTTGTCGGTGAACGCCGCCATGCTGCAGATCAGCAGGAGCTGCGAGACGAACGTGCGCCCGGTCTTGCGGTCGGTGAACAGGATCGGGTCGAGCGTGACGACCCCCTCCTGCGGCGCCGACACGTCGGTCCAGGTGGAGGTGCGCTTGGCGTCGTCGAAGGCCACCTTGTACTGGTTGAGGTTGGCCATGAAGATCGTCGCGTCGGTCTTCTCGTTGTAGCCGACCGACGGCTCGCCCGAGTCGGCCGCGATGGCCTTGGGCGCGGTGAACTGCGCGTACGTCGGCGGGGTCACGCCGGTCGCCGGGTGCCCGGTGGGCTTGCTGACCAGGATCTCGACCTTGCCGGTGTACGGCATGGGGGCCGGGTTCTGGAACGGGCAGGCGATCGCGGTGTAGACGCCGGGCTTGACGAGCGTGATCGACGCCGACTCGAACGTCTGGCCGCCCGTGTCGGACTCGCCGACGACGCTGCCGTCGGGGCCGAGGACCAGCAGCTTCTCGTCCTGGACGCCGCCGTTCTGCGACTCGGGGTTCCAGTCCATGGAGAAGACGGCGGTGACGTCGAGGGTCGGGTCGAGGCCGGGCGGGACGTTGATCTGGATCGTCTCGCGGTCGCCCTTGGTGGGGTCGGCCTCGTCGCAGACGGCCAGCGGGTCGCCGACGAGGATCACCGACGTCCCCTGCGGGATCGTGCCCTCCCAGCCGGCCGACACCTCCCCGGGGGAGGTGGGCACGGTGATGGTGTGGTCGGCCGCGGCGGCGCCGGCGACGGTGGTGGTGCCGAGGCCGGCGACGGCGAGCAACGTGCAGCCCGCGAGCGCCAGGGCGACGCGGCGGCGGGAGGACGGCATGCGCATGGGTTACCCCTGCTGGTCAGGAAGGACTGGCTCCGCCTAGTCTGACACCTCCCTGGGACAGAAACCGGGTGAGGGCTCAGGTTGTGTGCAACGCGCGGACGCTGTGGATGGTGTCCGCCTCGCCCGCCGGCTTGTCGTCGCGGTAGCGGAGCACCCGCGCGAACCGCAGCGCGACGCCGCCCGGGTAGCGCGGCGAGGTCTGCACGCCGTCGAACGCGATCTCCACGACCAGCTCGGGCCGGACGAACACCTGCCGCGCGTTGCGCGAGGTCTCCAGCTCGAGGAGACGCCCGGTCTGCCAGGCGAGCAGCTCGTCGGTGAGCCCCTTGAACGTCTTGCCGAGCATCACCCAGCCGCCCGCGTCGGGGTCGCGCGCGCCGAGGTGCAGGTTGGACAGCCAGCCGCGGCGCCGGCCGTGGCCCCACTCGGCGGCGAGCACGACGAGGTCGAGGGTGTGCCTCGGCTTGACCTTCAGCCAGCCGGCGCCGCGGCGTCCCGCCTCGTACGGGAGGTCGAGACCCTTGGCGACGACGCCCTCGTGGCCGCGGCCGACGGCGTCGTCGAAGAACGCCCGCGCCGCCTCCTCGTCGCCGGTGACCGTGCGCGGGACGAGCAGGCCCGCGGGCACGGCGGCGGCGAGCGCGGCCCAGCGCTCGGTGCCGGGCGCGCCGAGCAGGTCGGCGCCGTCGACGTGCAGCGCGTCGAAGAAGAACGGCGTCAACGGCACGTCGCCGCGCGCCCCGCGCGTCGCGACGCGGGCGCCGGTGACCTGGAACGGCCGCGGCCGCCCGTCCGGCGCCAGCGCGATCGCCTCGCCGTCGAGGACGGCGTTCTCGACGGGCAGCGCCAGCGCCACCTCGACCAGCTCCGGCACCCGGGCGGTGACGTCGTCCAGCGTGCGGGTGAACACGCCGACGTCGGTCCCGGACCGGTGCACCTGGACGCGGACGCCGTCGAGCTTCCACTCGAACGCCGCCGTCCCCAGCCGGGCGACCGCGTCGGCGACGTCGGTGGCGGGGGAGGCGAGCATCGGCTGCACCGGTCGGCCCACCTCGAGCCGGAACCCCGCCAGCGCCGGCGCGCCGTGCCGCAGCGCCGCGTCCGCCACCGGCGCCAGCGCGCCGCGCAGCATGACGGCGCGGCGGACGTCGGCGAGCGGCAGCCCGGCGGCCCGCGCGACGGCGTCGGTGACGAGCGACTCCAGCGCGCCCTGGCGCAGCTCGCCGCTCACCAGGCCGCGCAGCAGTCGTTGCTCCGGCTCCGTCGCCCGCGCGAACAGCTCGGCGAGGAGGCGGCGCCGTTCTCCGGTGGAGCCCGAGCCGGAGCAGGCGGCGATCCGGCTGAACGTCAGGTCGACGTCGAGGGGCGTGAGCGCCGGCTCCGGCGCGGGCGGCGGCAGGTCGGCGAGGGAGCGGTGGCCGACGCCGGTACGGCGTTGCGGCAGGTCGCCGGAGAGGTACGCGACGACGACCGGCACGTCGTCCGGCGCCGCCCGCGCGAGGCAGGAGGAGAGGAGCTCCACCTTCCGGGTACGGGAGGAGGTGGCGGCGACGGCGGCGGAGGTCGCGGCGACCTCGGCGAGGAGCACGCGGGCATTCTGCCGCCGTAGGGTGCGCGGACGAGCGAAGGAGAGCGGGATGGCGCTGGTACGCAGGCTGGGTCAGGCGGCGCTCGGCGTCGTGTTCGTGACGGGCGGGCTCGACGCGCTGCGCGACCCGGAGCCGCGGGCGAAGAAGGCCGCGGCGCTGGGGATCGCCGGGCGGCTCGGCACCGACGAGCGGACGCTGGTCCGCGCCAACGCCGCCGCGATGGTCGCGGGCGGGCTCGCGCTGGTCACCGACACGCTGCCGCGGCTGGCCGCCCTCGGTCTCGCCGCGAGCATGGTGCCGACGACGGTGGCGGGGCACCCGTTCTGGGAGGAGGCCGACCCGGTCGCGCGGGCCGGCCACCGCGTCCACTTCGCCAAGAACGTCAGTCTGGCCGGCGGCTGCCTCGTGCTGGCCGGGTCGCCGCGGCGGCGGCGCCGGGCGCGGCGGGTGCCGGCGCTGCCCCGCCCGTAGCGGCGTGCCGGAGGTCACCGACCCGGACGACCCGCGGCTCGCCGACTACCGCGGGCTGCGGGACCCGGCCGGGCGGGTGGCGTACGAGCGGGAGCACGGCGTCTTCGTCGTCGAGGGCGGGCTGGCGATCGCGCAGCTCCTCACCAGCGCGTACGAGGTCCGCTCGCTGCTGCTCACGCCCGCGATGCGCGACCGCCTCGACCTGGCCGCGGTGACCGCGCCGGTCCACGTCGCCGACCGCGCGACGCTCGCGGCGGTGACCGGGTTCGACGTCCACCGCGGCGCGCTCGCGGTGGCGACGCGGCCGCCGCCGGCCGACCCGGCGGCGTTGCTCGTGACCGCGCGGACGGTGCTGCTGCTGGAACGCGTCAACGACGTCGAGAACGCCGGCGCGCTGTTCCGCGTGGCGCGGGCGCTCGGCGCGGACGCGGTGCTGCTGGACGAGGAGACGTGCGACCCGCTGTACCGGCGCGCGGTCCGGGTGTCGCTGGGGCACGTGCTGCA
>DASTMB010000044.1 GCA_035714365.1 Mycobacteriales bacterium
CCCCGGCCTCCCGCCGCGGCCGATGCCCGGGCCGCGCCCCGGCGCGCCCGGCATGCCCCCGCGGCCCGGCCCCGGCGGCATGCCGCCGCGGCCCGGTCCCGGCGGTCCCCGGCCCGGCCCCGGCGCGTTCCCGCCCCGGCCCGGCATGGCTCCGCGCCCCGGCGCCCCCGGCGCCCGTCCCGGCGCGCCCGGTGGCGCCGGCCGTCCCGGCGCGCCCGGCGCCCGCCCCGGCGGCGGCGGCTTCGCCGGCCGACCCGGTAGCGGCCCCGGCGGCGCGACCGGCGGCGGCTACGGCGGTGCCCGTCCCGGCGCGCCCGGTGGCGGCGCGCGGCCCGGTGCGCCCGGCGGCGCCGGCGGCGGTGCCGGCCGGCCCGGTGGTGGCGGCGGCTTCGCCGGCCGGCCCGGCGGCGGCGGCCCCGGCGGCCGCGGTCGCGGCGGCGGCACGGCCGGCGCGTTCGGCCGGCAGGGCGGGCGTCCCGTCCGCGGCCGCAAGAGCAAGAAGCAGCGGCGTCAGGAGTTCGACAACCTCGAGGCGCCGACGACCGGCGGGATCATCCCCCGCGGCAAGGGCGAGACCATCCGCCTGCCGCGGGGCGCGTCCCTCGCCGACTTCGCCGACAAGATCAACGTCAGCCCCGGCACGCTCGTCCAGCTCATGTTCGGGCTCGGCGAGATGGTGACCGCGACCCAGTCCTGCACCGACGAGACGCTCGAGCTCCTCGGCGTCCAGCTCGACTACGTCGTCGAGATCGTCAGCCCCGAGGACGAGGACCGCGAGCTGCTCGAGACGTTCGACCTCGAGTTCGGCGGCGACTGGGACACCGACGCGGAGCTCATCACCCGCCCGCCGGTCGTCACCGTCATGGGTCACGTCGACCACGGCAAGACCAAGCTCCTCGACGCCATCCGCCAGGCCGACGTCGCCGAGGGCGAGGCCGGCGGCATCACCCAGCACATCGGCGCGTACCAGGTCCACAACAACCACCACGACCGGCTCATCACGTTCATCGACACCCCGGGCCACGAGGCGTTCACCGCCATGCGAGCCCGCGGTGCCAAGGTCACCGACATCGCGATCCTCGTGGTCGCGGCCGACGACGGCGTGAAGCCGCAGACCATCGAGGCGCTCAACCACGCCCAGGCGGCCGACGTCCCGATCGTCGTCGCGGTCAACAAGATCGACAAGGAAGGCGCCAACCCCGACAAGGTCCGCCAGCAGCTCACCGAGTACAACCTCGTGGCCGAGGAGTACGGCGGCACCACGCTGTTCGTCGACGTCTCCGCCAAGGCCGGCACCGGCATCGACAACCTGCTCGACGCCGTCCTGCTCACCGCCGACGCCGCCCTCGACCTCTCCGCACCCGCCGAGGTCGACGCCCAGGGCGTCGCCATCGAGGCGCACCTCGACAAGGGCCGCGGCCCCGTCGCCACCGTCCTCGTCCAGCGCGGCACCCTCCGCGTCGGCGACTCCATCGTCGCCGGCGACGCGTTCGGCCGCGTCCGCGCCATGCTCGACGAGCACGGCAACCCCGTCGACGAGGCCGGCCCGTCCCGCCCCGTCCTCGTGCTCGGCTTCACCTCCGTCCCCGGCGCCGGCGACAACTTCCTCGTCGTCCCCGAGGACCGCGTCGCCCGGCAGATCGCCGAACGCCGCCAGGCCCGCGAACGCAACGCCGAGCTCGCCCAGCAGCGCGGCCGCCCGTCCCTCGAGGACCTGTTCGAGCGCATCGAGGCCGGCAAGGTCGACACGCTCAACCTCATCCTCAAGGGCGACGTGTCCGGCTCCGTCGAGGCCGTCGAGGACGCGCTGCTCAAGATCGAGGTCGGCGACGAGGTCGGCCTGCGGATCATCCACCGCGGCGTCGGCGCCATCACCGAGAACGACGTCACCCTCGCCAAGGCGTCCGACGCCGTCATCCTCGGCTTCAACGTCCGCCCCGAGGGCAAGGCCCGCGAGCTCGCCGAGCGCGAACGCATCGACGTCCGCTACTACTCGGTCATCTACCAGGCCATCGACGACATCGAGAACGCCCTCAAGGGCATGCTCAAGCCCGAGTACGAAGAGGTCCAGCTCGGCACCGCCGAGGTCCGCGAGGTCTTCAAGGTCCCGAAGATCGGCAACGTCGCCGGCTCCCTGGTCCGCTCCGGCACCATCGTCCGCAACACGAAGGCGCGGCTCGTCCGCGACGGCGTCGTCGTCGCCGACAACCTCACCATCGACTCGCTCCGGCGCTTCAAGGACGACGTCCGCGAAGTGCTCGAAGGGTACGAGTGCGGCATCGGGCTCGGGAACTACAACGACATCAAGGTTGATGACGTGATCGAGACCTGGGAGATGAAGGAGAAGCCGCGGGCGTGACGGCACGCTGAGGGCGGCGCTGGCTGCGTTCTCGGTCGCTCGCGGCCTACAGGCCGCGTCGCTCCCTGCGGCCTTGCCAGCACCACCCTCAGCGCACCGGGCGGTGGCCTCACCGCCGACGTGTACCCCAGCCGCTCGGAGGCTCTGATGTTCACCGGCACGCTCGCCCTCGATCTCTTGCTGGGGGACGTGCACTCGCTGAAGGAGAAGCGGTCGGTGGTGCGGCCGATCGTCGCCGAGCTGCGGCGGCGGTTCGAGGTCGCCGCCGCCGAGGCGGGGCACCTGGACCTGCACCGGCGCGCCCTGGTCGGGGTGGCGGTCGTGGCCGCCGACCGGGCGCACTGCGTGGAGGTCCTGGACGCCGCCGAACGCCTGGTGGCGGGCCGCCCGGAGGTCGAGGTCGTCTCCGCTCACACGACGTTCCACTCCTTGGAGGACGAGTAATGGTCGACGTGGCACGCGCGCGGCGGCTCGCCGACCGCATCAAGACGGTGGTCGCCGAGACGGTGGAACGCGGGGTGAAGGACCCGCGGCTCGGCTTCGTGACGTTCACCGACGCGCGGGTCACCCCCGACCTGCGCGAGGCGACGCTCTACTACACGGTCCTCGGCGACGACACGGCGCTGCACGACACCGCCGTCGCGCTGGAGTCGGCCAAGGGCGTGCTGCGGGCCGAGATCGGCAAGCAGTGCCGGCTGCGGTTCACGCCGACGCTGACGTTCAGCGCCGACCGGGTCCCGGAGACCGCCGACCACATCGAGGCGCTGGTCCGCGAGGCGCGGGAGGCCGACGCGCGGCTCGCCGCCGCCGCCGCCAACGCCACCCCCGCCGGCGACCCCGACCCGTACCGGCACCCGGTCGCCGCCGGGGACGACGGCGCCGCCGAGGACGACCAGGAGTGAACGGCCGGGCCGTCGACCTGCCGGAGCCGCTCTGGGCGGAGGCGGTCGGCGCGATCGAGGGCGCCGACGAGGTCGCGCTCGCCTGCCACCTCGGCCCCGACGGCGACGCGCTCGGCTCGCTGCTCGCGCTGGCGCTCGGGCTGCGCGCGCTCGGCAAGCGGGTCGTCGCGTCGTGGGGCAGCGAGCCGTTCCGGGTGCCGGGGCAGTACGCGTTCCTGCCCGGCCTGGACCTGCTCTCGCCGCCGGCGGAGTTCCCGGAGGCGCCGGCGCTGCTGGTGACGTTCGACACGGGGTCCGTGGACCGGCTCGGCACGCTCGCCGGTGCGGTCGCGCGGGCCGGCTGCACGATCGTGGTCGACCACCACGCCTCGAACACGCGGTACGGCACGCTGAACCTCGTCGACGAGCACGCCGCCGCGAGCGTGCTGCTGGTCGAGGAGCTGCTGCGCCGGCTCGGCGTACCGCTGTCCGCCGATGTCGCCGCCTGCGTCTACACGGGGCTGACCACCGACACCGGGTCGTTCAAGTACCAGGCGACGACGCCGGCCGTGCACGAGGTCGCGGCGCGGCTGCTCGCCACCGGCATCGACCACGCGGCGATCGCGCGGGAGGTGTGGGACACCAACCGGTTCGGCTACGTCCGGCTGCTCGGCACGCTGCTGACGCGCGCGGCGCTGGAGCCGGGGCTGGTGTGGACCTGGTCGACGCAGGCGGACTTCGCCGAGCACGGCGTCGGCATGGACGAGATCGAGGGAGCCATCGACGTGCTGCGCACGACCGTCGAGGCCGACGTCGCCGTGATCTGCAAGGAGACCCCCGAGGGCGCGTACGCCGTGTCGATGCGGTCGAAGGGCGGTGCCGACGTCGGCGCCGTCGCGGTGGCGCTCGGCGGCGGCGGCCACCGGTACGCCGCCGGGTTCACCAGCACGGCGGACCTCGGCGCGACGATCGGCGCGGTGCGCGCGGCGCTGGCGCGATGAGCGGCCTGCTCGTCCTCGACAAGCCGGCCGGCTGGACCAGCCACGACGTCGTCGCCCGCGTCCGCCGGCTCGCGCGCACCAAGCGCGTCGGCCACGCCGGCACCCTCGACCCGATGGCCACCGGCGTGCTCGTGCTCGGCGTCGAGAAGGCGACCCGGCTGCTCGGCCACCTCACGCTGCACGACAAGCGGTACGACGCGACGCTGCGGCTCGGCGTCACGACCTCGACCGACGACGCGGAGGGCGAGGTCGTCGCCACCGCCGACGCCTCCGGCGTCACCGAGGAGGCGGTGCGGGCGGCGGCGCGGGCGTTCACCGGCGAGCTCGCCCAGGTGCCGCCCGCGGTGAGCGCGATCAGCGTCGACGGCGTCCGGTCGTACACCCGCGCGCGCCGCGGCGAGGACGTCGTGCTCGCGCCGCGGCAGGTCGTCGTGCACGCGTTCGACGTGCTCGCCGTGCGCGGCGCCGACGTCGACGTACGCGTCCACTGCGGGTCCGGCACGTACGTCCGCGCGCTGGCCCGCGACCTCGGCACCGCGCTCGGCGTCGGCGCGCACCTGACGGCGCTGCGCCGCACCGCGTCCGGGCCGTACGCGCTGCCGGCACCGACACTCGACGACCTCGAACGCGACGGCGTCGCCGCCCACCTCGTGCCGATCGCGGCCGCCGTACGAGCGGCGTTCCCGAGCGTGGTGGTGGGCGGCGACGACGCGCGCCGCGTGGCGTCGGGCGTGCGCCTCCGGCTCGACGGCACGCCACCGGGAGTGGTGGGCGTGTTCGACGAGGCGGGTGACGTGCTGGCGCTGGCGACCGGCGACGACGGCCCGTTGCGCTACCTCGCGGTGTTCTCCGGCGGCGATGTCACCGTCGGGACGCACACCTCCACGAGCACCGACACGCCGAACGGTGTGGTCACGAACCGCGAGTAGCACTCGACGCGGACGCCGTCGGTGCACCGTTCCGTGCCGTAGCCGTTGACCGACGCGGCCACGGCGACCCCGCCGCACTCGTTACCGCCGGCGACCGCCGGTCCGGACGTGGCGAGCGGGATGGCGAGCAGGCAGAGCAGAAACCTCGATCTCATCGTGCCTCCAGGTAGGAACTGATCGGCAACAACAAGACCGTGCGAGGCGTCGCGCCTACGCTCGAACGGTCACGAGCCCGGCTTGGGCCTGGCTCGCCAGCAGAAGAGACCTCCTTCCCCGTTGGCTTCGCCGCCCGTGATGATCGGGCCCCATGGCGTGTCGATGGTCTCGGTGTCCGACTCGTGCTGCCGCGGGTCGCACGGCGACACCTTCGCGGTGGGCGCCGGGGCGGCGCCGGTCGGCGTCTGGACGACCGTGCCGCCGGACGGGGCGGCAGCGGTGCCGGCGGCGGCCGGTGCGGTCGCGGGGCGGTGCGCCCGCGCGTCGGCGGAGACGGGCTTCGCCGCGACGACGGCCGGCGGCCGCACGCGCACGGCGGCGGCCGGACGGGCGGCGACCTCGGCGGTCCGGGCGGGTGCGGGCACGGGTGCCGCGACGGTGACGGGGGCGGCGGCGCCGCTGCCGAGCGCGATCGCGCCGGCGATGGCGACGTTGCCCGCGACGGCGATCGCGGTCTCCG
>DASTMB010000045.1 GCA_035714365.1 Mycobacteriales bacterium
ACGAACAGCGCGAGCGCGACCGCCGCGAAGCTGACCAGCCCGGGCAGCCGGCGCGCGGCACCGGCCGCCGCGATGCCCGCGGCGGCGGCCACGAACGCGCCGCTCGCGAGGAGCGCGTGGACCAGGGGCCGTTCGGTGGCCGGGGGCCCGAACAGGAAGAACCAGTGGTGCTTCGGTGCGGTCTCCACCAGCGCCCAGGCCGACGCCGCGACGGCGACCGCTCCGCCGAGCTCGGCGACGTCGCGGCGGTGCCGGGCCCGCAGCGCGGCGGCGACGACCGCGATCAGTGCGCCGGCCGCGCCCGCCAGGACCGGCCGGGTCCTCGTCTCCACGACGGTCAGGGCGCCGGGGAACGCCGCCACGAGCAGCGCCAGCAACGCCGTCAGCGATGCCATGCGCAGCCACGGCGCGCCGAGGCGGTCGTCGCGGTGCGCCACCGCGACGGCCGCGAGCACCGGCGTCGCCAGCGCGGTCCCGAGCACGAACGAGGCCACGCTGGTGGCGGCGGCGATCAGCGTGCCCACGTACCAGGCGAGCCCGGCGGTGACGCCGACGGTGAGCGGGCCGGCGGAGCGCGTGCCGTAGCCGAGCGCGAGCGCCCCGGCCGCCCACACGAGCAGCAGGGCCGGGTTGTACGGCCGCGTGCCGAGGCTCTCCGCGCCTTGCAGCACGACGCCGCCGAGCAGCAGCGCGGACAGCAGCCGCAACGGCGCCGCGAACCGGCGGGCCCGCACGGCGACCACGGTGACGCCGAGCCACGGGACGGCGACGAGCGCGAACCGCGCGGCCGGCGGCAGGCCCTCGTACGAGATGTCGGAGACGCTCGCGACCAGCCAGAGGACGCCGACGCCGAGGAGCGTCACGCCCAGGCCGGCCAGCACGGTGACGACCCCGGAGCGGGTGTCGGGACGGTCGGTGCCGGTAGGGGACATGCCCGTTACGACCCGGTTCGCCCCCGGTGGTTACACCACGCGGAACGCCTTGGTGTCCGGCGACGTCACGCTGCCGTCCTCGGCGGAGGCCTCCCAGCCGGTGAAGACGACGACACCGGTCGTGCCGGCGGGCAGCGTGACGCGGACCGTCCAGTCGCCGCGGCCGGGCGCGCCCGTCGACGCGTTGACCGAGCCGCTCGCGAGGGCCGTGGTCGACCCGGCGCGGGTCACCGACCACGACACGGTCGCCTCGAACACCGACGCCGTCCCCGTCACGGTGAACGTCCGGCCGACGCGCGTTCCCTGCGCCGGCGTGACGACCCACACCGCGCCGAGCGTCTCCGCGGCGGGGCCGCGGGTGAGCGTGCCGGTCGTCGCGACGTGGCCCCACAGCGTCGAGCGCGTCGCCCCGTCGAAGCGGAGCCGGACGCCGGTGACGCTCGGCGCGGCGGCGGTGACGGTGTGGACGAGCTGCTGCAACGACGCCCGCTCGGCGGCCGCGGACGCCGTCACGGAGCGCGCGTTCGCGGAGAGGTCGACGGTTGCGGTCGCGCCGTTGACGCTGATGCCGCGGACGGTCGTCGCGCGCGGCCAGAGCGAGCGGTAGTCGGCGTCCGCGGGCGCCGCGTGCAGCATCGTGTCGACGGCCGAGCGGATGACGCCTGCCGAGCGGGGGACGGTGCGGAACTCCCGGTACAGCACCGGCCGCGACGTGGTGCCGCCGAGGTAGTAGGCGGCGACGCGCATGGTCCCGCCCGGGTGGATGACGGACGCGGTGGGCGAGGGCGTGGCCGTCGGCGCGGACGTCGTCGGCGCGGGCGACTGGCTGGTCGGGGCCGGCGACTCCGGCGGCCCGGCGGAGCGCGGCGTCGACGGCGTGCAGGCCGCGAGCGCGAGCAGCGCGAGCACGACGGCGGCGGGGGTGCGGGCGGTCATGTCGGCTCCTCGGGGTCGCGACGTTCTACCGCCATGGACGCGGGGAGTGGGGGAGAAGTTGCACCCGTTCGTGGAACGATCCGGCGAACGGACGGAAGGGGATGCGACGTGGGGTACCCGCGACGGCTGCTCAACGAGGACGAGGAGCTGGTCTTCGACCTGCACCCGCACTGGAAGGGCCTGATCCTGCCGACCGTCACCGCGCCGGTCATCGTGTTCGCCGCGACGTTCGGCGCCGGCAAGGTGCCCGCGGGCGACTGGCAGGGGAAGCTGCGCATCGCGATCGCCGTGCTCGCCGTGGCGGTGTTCGTGTGGCGGGTCGTCGCGCCGTACGTGAAGTGGCTCACGACGCACTTCGTCCTCACGACCCGGCGGGTCCTCATGCGCGAGGGCCTGATCGCGCGCAAGGGCCGCGACATCCCGATCTTCCGCATCAACGACGTGACGTTCGAGCACACCGTCGTCGAACGCCTCTTCGGCGCCGGGACGCTCGTCGTCGAGAGCGCCGGCGAGCGCGGGCAGGTGACGTTGAAGGACATCCCGCACGTCGAGGACGTGCAGCGCCAGATCTACACGCTGATGGACGCCGACGACGCGCGCCGCAGGGGTGGACCGGCGCCCGACCCGGAGGCGTAGCCTCCGCCCCTATGAAGCGACTTCTCCTCGTTGCGGCGCTGCTGTCCGCCTCCGTCCTGTCGTCGCACGCGGCCTCGGCGTGCAGCCTCGAGACCTGCCCCGGGACGTCGGTCGTCTGCACCCGGGTCGAGTGCCGCGTCTGCTACGTGCAGCCCCAGGGCGGCACGAGGTGCATCGAGTGACGGGTCTCGGTCGTCGGGTACCCTGCCCCGCTATGACCCGACTCCCCCGCCTCGTCCTGGTCGCGGCCGCCGTCACCGCCGCGTTCGCCCCGGCCGCCCACGCGCAGCAGTCGTTCCCGCAGTTCTGCACGTACCCGACCGACTACGGCATCTGCACGCCCACGCCGAAGGACGTCGTCGACCAGGTGCCGCAGTGGTGCACCTACCCGACCGACTTCCCGCTCTGCATCCCGCCGAACGTCTAGTTCAGCTCGTCCGGCTCGCCGATCGCGTCGTCGGCGATCCCGCCGTACGCCGCCGCCTCGCCGGTCGGGTCCTCCGCGACCTGCGTCTGGTCCGGCGCGCCGGTGGCGTCGCGCGTCGCCGCCTGCTCGGCGGCGGCCGTCCTGGGGTCGGTGCCCGCGTGCTCGCTCATGGCCTGCGGGTACCCTCCCTGCCGTGCCCGACACCATCGCGCTGCGGCGCCACGGCCACGTCGCCGAGATCGTGCTGGACCGGCCCGACGCGCACAACGCGCTGTCGACCGCGATGGCGGCCGAGCTCGCGGCGGTCTGCGCGGACGTCGCCGCCGACCGCACCGTGCGTTCGGTCGTGCTCTCCGCCAGCGGCGAGAAGGCGTTCTGCGTCGGCGCCGACCTCAAGGAGCGCAACGGCTTCAGTGACGCCGACCTGATGCGGCAACGGCCGGTGTTCCGGGCGGCGTTCGGCGGCGTCATGGACCTGCCGCAGCCGACCGTGGCGGCGGTGTTCGGCTTCGCGCTCGGCGGCGGCTGCGAGTTCGCGCTCGCCTGCGACCTGATCGTCGCGGACGAGACGGCGGTGCTCGGGCTGCCCGAGGTGACCGTCGGCGTCGTGCCCGGCGGCGGGGGCACGCAGACGCTGGTCCGCCGCGTCGGCTGGTCGCGCGCCGCCGACCTGATCCTGACGGGGCGGCGGGTGCCGGTCGCCGAGGCGTTCGAGCTCGGCATCGTCAACCGCGTCGTCCCCGCCGGCACCGCGCGCGACGCGGCGCTGGAGCTCGCCGCGACCGTCGCGAAGAACTCGCCGGTCGGAACACGCGCCGCCAAGCAGGCGTTGCGGCTCGGTGCCGGCGTCGACCTGCGCGCCGGGCTCGACGTCGAGGACGCGGCGTGGCGGTCGGTGGCGTTCTCCGGCGACCGCCGCGAGGGCGTCGCGGCGTTCAACGAGAAGAGGCAGCCGGAGTGGCCAGGTGAGTGATCTCCCCACGGCGGTCTCGCTGCGCGAGGTCGGCCCGCGCGACGGCCTGCAGAACGAGGCCCCCGTCCCGACCGACGCCAAGGTCCGGCTGATCGACGCGCTCTCCCGCACCGGCGTCGGGCGGATCGAGGCGGTGTCGTTCGTCCACCCGAAGGCGATCCCGCAGATGGCCGACGCGGACGACGTGTGGCGGTCCATCGACCGCGCCGACGAGGTGCGGTACTCGGCGCTCGTGCCGAACCTCCGCGGCGCCGAGCGCGCGCTCGCGGCCGGCTTCCGCGAGATCGAGGTCGTCGTCTCCGCGTCCGACACGCACAACCGCAAGAACGTCAACCGCTCCACCGAGGAGTCGCTCGACGACATCGCGGGCGTCATCGCCGCCGCGCACGACGCGGGTGCGACCTGCCAGGTCATCGTGTCGACGGCGTTCGGCTGCCCGTACGAGGGCGACGTGCCGGTCGAACGCGTCCTCTGGGCCGCGGGCCGCGCCGTGGCCGACGGCGCCGACGGCATCTCGTACGGCGACACGACCGGCATGGCGACGCCGTCGCGGGTGACCGCGCTCGTCGGCGAGACGCGGATGGCGCACGCGGACGTGCCGTTGAACCTGCACTTCCACAACACCCGCGGCACCGGCCTCGCCAACGTCCTCGCCGCGCTCCAGCTCGGCGTCACCGACTTCGACGCGTCGGTCGGCGGCCTCGGCGGCTGCCCGTACGCGCCCGGCGCCACCGGCAACGTCTGCACCGAGGACCTCGTGCACATGGTCGAGGACATGGGCGTGGCGACCGGCGTCGACCTCGAGGCGATGCTGGAGGCGGCCCGGCTGGCCGAGGACCTGGTCGGGCGGACGCTGCCGTCGCAGGTGCTGCGCGCCGGGCCGCGCACGCGGCGTTCCGCCTAGAGCGAACACCGGCGCCCGCCGCCGGAAACGTGTCACCCCCCCTGTCCTAGAATGTCGTGTTCGCTCGTCCGTCTCTGGGGGCCGCCGTGACTCGCCGCCTGTCCGCCCGTCTCGCCGCCGCGCTGTCGTTCGCGGCCGCGGTCGTCCTGCTCGCCACGCCGGCGCCGGGGGTGCCTGCCGCGGCGCCGTTCCGCGTGCCGGGTCCCGGCGAGATCGTGCTGCCGGCGGGCCGCGGCCTGCCGATCGCGGAGCACGAGCCGGAGGCGCAGGTCGACGCGAGCATCGCCGACCTCCCCGCGGCCGACAACCAGCACGCCTACGCGCTCCAGGCGCTCGGGCTGCCGGCCGTCCGCCCGGACATCAAGTGGACCAACGTCGGGCCGTTCGGCCAGGACGACCCGATGGACAGCCCGAGCGGCAACATCCGCTTCGCGCGCAACGCCGGCATGGGCGCCGCGATCGAGGTCGACCCCGCCGACCCGAGCGGCAACTCGATCTACATGGGCAACATGGGCGGCCTCTGGCACAGCACCGACGCCGGCGACCACTGGACCTCGCTCAGCGACGGCAAGCTCACCCGCGGCGCCGTCGGCGCCATCGCCGTCGACCCGAAGCAGCCGAAGAACGTCTACGTCGGCACCGGCATCGCCTACCTCACGACCTCCGGCGACGCGCCCGGCAGCGGCATCTGGGTCAGCCACGACGGCGGCAAGTCGTTCCACCGCCCGGCCAAGAACATCCGCGGCTACGCCGTCAACGACCTGCTCGTCACCGACGACGGCGTCCTCGCCGCGACCACCAACGGCCTCTACGCCTCCACCGACGCGGGCGCGACGTTCACGCGCGTCGTGCTGCCGTCCAACGCCGCCCACGACGGCGAGGCGAAGGGCGCCTACGCGAACTGGATCAGCGCGCTCGCGGTCAGCCCGTTGAACCCCAAGGAGGTCATCGCGGCGGTCGGCCTCGGCGTCGGCAAGCTCCCCGGCCCCGACGGCAAGCCGCTCTCGCCCGGCAACGGCCTGTACAAGTCCAGCACCGGCGTCGCCGGGCCGTTCGAGTACATGACCAGCACGTCGCAGCTCACCCACCAGGGCGCGTCCAGCGACCCGATCGGCCGGATCATGCTGTCGTACGTCAAGGACCCGAGCGGCGACTCCGCCGTCCTGTGGGCGATCCTCTCCGACGCCGGCCTCGCCAACGGGCAGAACCCCGGCGGCGACGCGGGCGACCTCGTCGCCGACACGACCGGCCAGAACGTCAACCAGACCGCCACCGAGTTCAACGGCCTGTACCGCTCCGACGACGGCGGCGACAACTGGCAGGTCAAGGCGACGTGGGACACGTTGCAGGCGACCGCGATCAACTCCGGCCTCGGCGTCTACCCGGCGCTCGGCTACGGCATCGGCGTGCAGGCGTCGTACAACCTGTGGGTCGACGCCGACCCGCGCGACCCGGACCAGGTCTACTTCGGCCTCGAGGAGGTCTACCAGTCGGTCGCCGGCACCGAGAGCGGGCCGACGCCCGGCGAGTTCGAGATCATCCAGCGGTACTGGGACGTCTGCGGCTCCACGACCTACCTGGAGAACCTCTACGGCGGCATCACCTGCCCCGACCAGACGCCGTACTACGGCGGCGTGTCGACCCACCCGGACCAGCACGTCGGCCGGGCCGTGCAGGTCGGCGCGAACACCGTCCGCCTCTACACCGGCAACGACGGCGGCTACTTCCGCGAGGACAGCCACGCGCTCACCGACGGGCGCAACGCGTTCGACAACGACTCGTGGACCGCGATGAACACGCTGCCGTCGGTGCAGCCGTGGAAGATCGCGCGCAAGCCGGACGGCGAGTTCCTCACCGCCCTCCAGGACAACGGCGGCGGCTACTTCGCGCCCGGCAAGGCGAGCACGCTCATCAGCAGCGGCGACGGCGTCAACGCCGTGGCCACGCCGAACCCGGACGTCTGGTACCTGTCGGCGCAGGGCGCGATCCTCTACGTCACCACCGACCACGGGAAGACCATCCGCGCGATCCCGTCCGGCGCGGCGGGGCTGTCGTTCCTCAGCCCGGTGCAGATCGACCCCACCGACGAGAACCACCTGATGGTCGCCGGCAACGAGATCATGGAGACCACCAAGGGCCCGAACACCATGTCGACCATCGACCCGGTGCTCTACACGGTGATCCAGACCGACTGGAGCTCGACGTTCACCGCCGGGACCAACAGCGACACCGGCTCGGCGTGGGGCGCGCAGGGCATCACGATCCGCGGCGCGGACGCCTACGTCGGCATGTGCGGCCTGTGCCGCGCGACGCTCGGCGACCCGACCAAGGTCGCGTCGACGATCGCCACGAACGTGCAGGACGGCTGCACGCCGGCCAAGGCGTCGCAGGAGTGCTGGCACCTCGCGCAGGGCATCGGCCTGCCGCACAACGGCATCTGGAACCTCGTGATGGACCCGGTCGACCGCAAGACCGTCTACGTCGTGCTCAACAACAACTCGCAGGTCGGCTACGACGAGAAGGTCGGCGGCGGCCAGCGGGTCATGGTCAGCCACGACGCGGGCGACCACTTCACCGACATCACCGGCAAGCTGCCGCACTCGCAGGCGCGCGACGTCGTCGTCCGCGCCGGCCGGCTGATCGTGGCAGGCGACCACGGCGTGTTCATCGGCACGCCGGACGGCAAGAGCTGGTCGCGGCTGGGCGGCGGGCTGCCGCCGGTGCGTGTCTACGACCTCGACCTCGACTCGACCGGCCGCTACCTCACCGCGTCGGTGTACGGCCGCGGCGTGTGGACGTTCGACTTCGGCGCGAAGGCGCCGAGCTCGTCCGGCCCCGGCCCGAAGGGCGAGCCGGAGAAGCCGCGCACCGTCACCAGCGGCCGCGGCTCCGGCATCCCCGCGACCGGCGCCAACGCCGCCGCCGGGATGGTCGCGGCCGCGCTCGGCGTGCTCGCGCTCGGCGCCGGGCGGGCCCGCCGCCGCACCGCCGCGTAGCGGCGGCGGCGCCGCCCTGGCGGCGCGGGTCGCGTAGGGCCGCCGCGCCGGGGTAGTTCCCCGGCGTGGATGCGGTGCCGGAGCTCGTCCCCGGGTCGTGGAACGAGCTGCTCGACGTGCTGGCGGCGACCGACTGGCCGCAGGTGCACGGGCTGCGCACGCAGCTCGTCTACCGCGGCCTGTCCTGCGCGCGGCGGTCGCTGCGCACCAGCCTGTCCCGGCTGGCCGAGGCCCCCGGCGACGTCGAGCACCACCTGGTGCGCAACTTCCGCAAGTACGCGCGCTCGTCGTCGGTCTCCCGCGCCGACACCGTGTGGAACTGGCTCAGCGTCGGGCAGCACCACGGCCTGCCGACGCGGCTGCTGGACTGGACGTTCTCGCCGTACGTCGCCCTGCACTTCGCCACCCACGACGTCACCACCGAGGGCGAGGCGGAACGCGACGGCGTCGTCTGGTGCGTCGACTACCGCTCCGTCCACGAGCACCTGCCGGCGAAGCTCGCCGAGCTGCTGCGCGCCGAGGGCGCAGACGTGTTCACCACCGAGCTGCTCGCCGACGGCGCCACCGACCTGGCGGCGTTCGACGCGCTGGCGGGGGAGACCGGGCCGTTCGCGCTGTTCTTCGAGCCGCCGTCGCTGGACGACCGGATCGTCAACCAGGCGGCCGTGTTCTCGGTGCTGGCCGGCACCTGGGACGGGCTGGACGACTGGCTCGGCGAGCACCCCGGCATGGCCCGGCGCGTCGTCGTGAAGGCCGACCTCAGGTGGGAGGTCCGCGACCGGCTGGACCAGGCGAACGTCACCGAACGCGTGCTGTTCCCCGGCCTCGACGGGCTGGCCGCGTGGCTGCACCGCTACTACGGGCCCCGCCCCACGCGGCCCGCCCGGCCGGGGGTTGTCCGGGACGGCCCGGCAGGAGCAGAGTCGGGGCCGCCCGGACGGACCGGGTGACGGGAGGGTGGTCGCGATGGCGGACCTGGTCGTGAAGAACATCGACAGCCCGGACGAGCACCGGGCGTTCCCCGCGAACGGCGTGCTGGACCTGGTGACGCTGCCCGGGGTGACGTTCGCGCGGGCGACGTTCGAGCCCGGGTGGCGGTGGTCGACCGACATCAAGCCGGTCGCGGGCACCGACTCCTGCCAGGTGCACCACAACGGGTACGTGATCTCCGGCCGCATGGGCATCTCGATGGACGACGGCAGCGAGGCCGAGGTCGGCCCGGGCGACGTGTTCGTCTGCCCGCCGGGCCACGACGCCTGGACCGTCGGCGACGAGGCGTGCGTCGTGGCCGACTTCTCCTCGGCCATCGCGGAGTACGCCAAGGAGTGACCGCGCACGGCCGCCCGCCGGGCGCGGAGGCGGCCCGCGCGTTCGCCTAGAGTGACGCGCGTGACTGACGTGCACGGCCACCAGCCGCTCGAGGAGCTCCGCGCCGGCGTGTTCGCCGGCGGCAACCCGAAGTACCACGAGGCGAACGCCGCGAAGGGCAAGCTGTTCGCCCGCGAGCGGATCGCGCTGCTGCTGGACGACGGGTCGTTCGTCGAGGACGGGACGTTCGCGAACGTCCTCGCCGGCGACCTGCCCGCCGACGGCGTCGTCACCGGCAGCGGTCGCATCGACGGCCGCCCCGTCTGCGTCATGGCGAACGACTCGACGGTCAAGGCCGGCTCGTGGGGCGCGCGGACCGTCGAGAAGATCATCCGGATCATCGAGACGGCGTACCGGACCGGCGTGCCGATGGTCTACCTGGTCGACTCGGCGGGCGCGCGGATCACCGACCAGGTCGACCTGTTCCCGGGGCGGCGCGGCGCGGGGAAGATCTTCCACACGCAGGTCCGCGCGAGCGGCTCGATCCCGCAGGTCTGCGCGCTGTTCGGACCGAGCGCGGCCGGCGGCGCGTACATCCCGGCGTTCTGCGACATCGTCGTCATGGTCGAGGGCAACGCGTCGATGTACCTCGGCAGCCCGCGCATGGCCGAGATGGTCGTCGGCGAGAAGACCACGCTGGAGGAGATGGGCGGCGCCAAGATGCACTGCTCGGTCTCCGGCTGCGGCACCCACCTGGTGAAGACGGAGCCGGAGGCGCTGGAGGTCGTCCGGCGGCACCTGTCGTTCCTGCCGTCGAACCACCTCGGCACCCCGCCGAGCGCCGAGCCGCGCGAGCCGAAGGCCGGCATCGACCTGCGCGCGCTGGTGCCGGCCGAGGAGCGCAAGGCGTTCGACATGCGCCGCTACGTCCAGGGCCTGGTCGACGAGGGCTCCTGGTACGAGATCCACGCGCTGTGGGCGCGCGAGCTGGTCGTCGGCTTCGGGCGGCTCGACGGCGAGGTCGTCGGCGTCGTCGCGAACAACCCGATGCAGAAGGGCGGCGTGCTCTTCGTCGACAGCGCCGACAAGGCGAGCAAGTTCGTCCAGCTCTGCGACGCGTTCAACGTGCCGCTGCTGTTCCTCTCCGACGTGCCCGGCTTCATGATCGGCAGCGCGGTCGAGCGGCAGGGCATCATCCGCCACGGCGCCAAGCTGATCACTGCCGTGTCTGAGGCAACGGTTCCCAAATTCTGCGTCGTTGCTCGTAAGGCATATGGAGCTGGTCTTTATGCGATGGCCGGCCCAGGTTTCGAGCCCGATGCCACCCTGGCTCTCCCGACGGCACGCATCGCTGTGATGGGTCCAGAACCAGCGGTTAACGCCGTCTACTTCAACAAGATCGAGGCGATCGAAGATCCCGCTGAGCGCGAGCGGTTCATAGCGGAACGCCGAACCGCGTACGAGAAGGACATCGACATCGTCAACCTTGCATCTGAAGATGTCGTTGACGCGGTCATCGAGCCCGACGATCTTCGCTCGGAGTTGGTGCGTAGGCTCGCCACAGCAGAAGGTAAGGATCGCCACTTCTCGGACCGTCGTCATGGGGTCCCTCCCGTTTGAAAGCGCCTTCGGAAACCTCGCTTGTGTCACGGCGACGCGAGGGACGGGTTGAGGTCATCACTCTGTCGAGGCCCGACGCTCTAAATGCAGTGTCCGACGCCATGGCCCAGCAGGTCGCAACTGCGTTCCGTGAGGTGGCCGCGGACAACGACGTGTGGGTCGTTCTCTTGACTGCGGCGGGCACGAAGGCATTCTGT
>DASTMB010000046.1 GCA_035714365.1 Mycobacteriales bacterium
TGCAACGCCGCACCCGCTTCGAGCGACTCCACGACCTGCTCCTCGGTGGCGCCGAGGCGCGCGGCCAGCTCGGCCGGCGTCGGCGACCGGCCGGTCGACTGCGTCAGCTCCTCGGTCGCGGCGCGCACGGCCAGGTACAGCTCCTGCACCGGCCGGGCCACCCGGAGCTGCCAGGAGAAGTCCCGGAAGTACTTCTTCAGCTCCCCGGTGACCGTCGCCTGCGCGAACGTCGCGAACTGCACCCCGCGCTCGGGGTCGAAGCGGCGCGCCGCGGTGACCAGCCCGAGGTACGCCACCTGCTGGAGGTCCTCGTACGGCTGCCCGCGCCCCGAGTAGCGCAGCGCCAGGCGGTCCGCGAGCGCCAGGTGGTCGCGGACCAGCGCATCCGCGGTGGTGTCCAACGTCGTCAACGCACGCGTCCCCGACTGAAACGGCCCCCGAAGCGTGACGAGCTGCTTTCGCCTGCTTCCTCCGACGATCACCGTCCACTCTGCCGGGCGGCCGCGCGGGCGGCAACCGACACGGGCGGCGTGTTCAGGTCAGCGGGTGCGCGTCCGCCCAGGCGGCGGCGACCCGGTCCACCCGCTCGAACGCCACGCCGCCGCGGTCGCGCAGGTGCGCGAGGAGACGTTCCAGCATCGTCATCCGGTGCCCGCGGCCGATCGACTGCGGGTGCATGGTGACGGTGACGACGCCGCCGGGGCCGTGGTCGTAGGCGTAGTCCAGGTCCCCCTGCCAGACCTCGAGCACCGCCGACGGCGCGGAGCCGCCGCCCCACCGGCCCGGCACGAACTCGAACGTCGGGAAGTCATCCAGGCCCCAGTACACCGGCACCTCGACCAGGTCGCACGGCGTACCGAACACGTACGGGCTGTCCGGCCCCCACCGGTCACCGCGGCGCACCCGGTACAGCGCGCTGTCGTGGCCCATCAGCGAGGAGTCGTACGCGAAGCCGTGCGCGAGCAGCAGGTCGATCGAGTGCGGGCTCATCGCCCACGCCGGCGACCGCCAGCCGACCGGCCGGGTGCCGCACACGTCGGTGAGCACCTCGATGCCCTTGACGAGGACGCGCTCCTCCTCCTCGCGGGAGAGCTCTTCCGGGTTCTCGTGCACCCAGCCGTGGTGGGCGACCTCGTGCCCGGCGGCGACGATCCGCGCCATCAGCTCCGGGTACGCGAGCGCGGTGTGGCCGGGCGTGAAGAACGTCGCCCGGGCGTCGTACGCCGCGAGCAGGTCGAGGATGCGCGGCACCGCGACCGCGCCGAACTCGCCGCGGGAGATGGCGCTCGGGTTGTTCGTGCGCCGCACCCACGGCGCCATCGCGTCGAAGTCGAACGTCAGGCAGACCGTGAGCCGCGGGTCCGTCACGCTGGGGCGCCCAGGCCGAGGGACTGGTAGATCTCCCGCGTCGCCGTGGACCTGTTCAGCGTGTAGAAGTGCAGGCCCGGCGCGCCCTGCGCGAGCAGCGTGTCGCAGAGCTCGGTCGCCAGCTCGATGCCGGCCAGCCGCACGCCCTCCTCGTCGCCCGCCGCCTCCAGCCGCTCGACCCACTCCGGCGGCACGGCCGCGCCCATCACCGCCATCCGCGGCACCGACGCGAGCGTCGTCACCGGGATGATGCCGGGGAGGACCGGCTTGTCGACGCCGCGGCGTTCCAGGTCGTCGAGGAGGCGGAAGTACTCCTCCGGCTTGAAGAAGAACTGCGTGATCGCGAAGTCGGCGAGCCGCAGCTTCTCGGCCAGGCGGTCGCGGTCCTCCTCGATCGACGCCGACCGCGGGTGGCCGATCGGGTGCGCGGCGACGCCGATCGAGAACCCGCCGATCGCCCGCGCCAGCTCGACCAGCTCGACCGCGTGCCGCAGCTCACCCTCGCCCGCGCCGGGGTCGGTCGGCGGGTCGCCGCCGAGCGCGAGGAGGTTCTCCACGCCGGCCTTGCGGAAGTTGACGAGGATCTCGGCCAGCTCCAGCCGGGTGTGCGCGACGCAGATGAGGTGCGCCATGGGGTTCAGCGACGTGGTCTTGAGCATGCCCGCGACGAGGTCGTGGGTGCGTTCGCGGGAGGACCGGCCGCCGCGGTAGGTGACCGAGACGAACGACGGCTCCAACGGCTCCAGCTCGCGCAGCGTGCGCACCAGCGCGGCCTGCTCGGCGTCGTTCTTCGGCGGGAAGAACTCGAACGAGAACGACCGCCCGCGCGCGAGGATCTCGGCGACCTTCGTCATGGGGCCAGAGGCTACCGGCAGGAGCCGGGGCACCCGGCGGCGAACGGTGCGGACGCACCGTCCCCCTCCGGCGCGAACCCGCCCCGGGGGCCCCCGTAGGGAGGAGCCCCAGATGTCCCTCCGTCTCACGCTGCTCGGCGCCGCCGCGGCCGTCGCCGTGCTCGCGCCGGCCCAGGCGAACGCCGGCCTCGTCTCGTGCGGCACGAAGATCCAGCAGGTCTGCAACACGCTGAACAGCAGGGTCTGCCCGATCGACACGCGGACCCAGATGCTCTGCGCGGTCGTCTACTAGTGGGCCGCCTCGTCCGCGCCGCGCTGCTCGCGGCCGCCCTCGGGTCGGCCGCCGCCCCCCTCGCGACCGCCCACGCGGCCTGCAACCCGAACGTGCCGGTCGTCTGCGTGAAGCCGTTCGCGACCTGCAACCTCACCGACGTCACCCGCCCCATCTGCGGCGGCTGACCCCTACCCCTCGAGGAGCCCCCATGAAGCAGCGCATCGCCAGGCTCGCGCTCGCCGGCGCCGTCGCGTTCGGCGTCGCCGCCCCGCTGGCGCCCGCGTCGGCCAGCACCTGCAACCCGAACTTCCCCGGCGCCTGCGAGTCGTACGAGCTGTTCTGCGCGCACGCCCCCTCCGTCTGCCGGCTCTTCGGCTGACACCCACCCCTCCGGAAGGAACCCCCCGCACATGAAGGCTCGGCTGCTCCGCCTCACCCTCGCCGCCGGCACCGTCGCCGCGCTCGCGGCGCCCGTCGCGCCGGCGCACGCGATGACCTGCATCGGCCCGGACGCGTTCGAGACCGCCTGTGCCGTGGTCTTCGGCGTCCACGCCCAGGTCTGCGCCCAGGTACCGCACACCGGCGGCAAGGTCGACGTCCACGACGTCGTCTGCCCGCCGCTCGGCTGACCCTCCCCACCCCTCGAAAGGACCCCGCATGAAGACCCGTCTGGCCCGCTTCACCCTCGCCGCCGCGGCCGTCGCCGCGCTCGCGGCCCCCGTCGCCCCCGCCCACGCCATGGCCTGCGCGCCCGGCGAGGTCGAGACCGTCTGCAACGCCGTGTTCGGCACCTGGGGCGCCGTCTGCGCCAAGATCCCCGAGGGCGGCAAGTACCCGATCCACGAGCTGGTCTGCCCGCAGCTCGGGTGACGTTGCGCATCATGACGGCGGCGGCGCTGCTCCTCGGCGCCGCCGCCCTCGCGTCCCCGGCGTCCGCGACGCCCTGCCCCGACGGGGCGCAGGCGGCGTGCGACGCCGTCGCCACCACCTGCGCGGTCGCCGGCCGCTACGGCGCCCGCCCGCCGTACTGCGCGCTGCCGTAACGGCAGGTCCGGGCCGCTCCGGCGGCGAACCCAGGGGTCCGTCCGCGACCTCCGGAGCGTCCCTCGTGCCTGCCCCCTGGCGTGTCGCCGGCGTCCTCGCCGGCGTGCTCACCGCGTCCGTCCTCGCCGCGCCGTCGCCGGCCGCGACGTTCGGCTCGGTGAAGAAGGTCTACGTCGTGCCCACGCGGCACGGGTTCCTCCACGTCGAGGTCGCGCACCCCACGGTCGGCGGTGCCATCAAGTCGGCCGCGTCCGTCCTCACGTACTCGCCGTACTACGGCACCCTCGAGACCCGGCTGTCCGGCTCCGCCGCGTGGACCGCCGACGGCTTCGCGCGGGTCAGCGCCGACGTCGTCGGCACCGGCGACTCCGGCGGGTGCTACGACTACGGCGGCCGCCGCGAGAAGGAGACCGGCTACGACCTGGTCGAGTGGATCGCGAAGCAGCCGTGGTCGACCGGCAAGGTCGGCATGATCGGCGGCTCCTACGACGGCACCACCGCCATGGCGACCGCCGTCATGCGCCCGCCGCACCTCACCACGATCGTGCCGGAGGCGGCGATCTCCCGCTGGTACGACTACGCGTACTCCAGCGGCATGCGCTACACGTTCAACAACGAGCGCATGGGCCACGAGGACCCGGGCCTCGTCATCGACGAGCAGGGCTTCGACACGCCCGTCGGCTTCGACCTCGGCTTCTCCCTGCCGCCGCCGCTCGACTACGACCAGCCGCACTGGCAGGAGCGCGCCGTCACCGGCCTCACGCCGTGCGACGAGCTCAAGCACATCCAGAACGGCTACGCGCTGGACCCGGACTACACGGCGTTCTGGACCGAGCGCGACTACGCCAAGGACGCGCCGAAGGTCACCATCCCGGTGCTCGTGGCGTTGAACTGGGGCGACTGGAACGTCAAGCAGGACACCGGCGTCCGCTACTGGCAGGGCCTCACCCACTCACGGTTCCGCCGCCTCGCCGTCGGCACCCGCTGGGAGGGCCACGGCGTCCCCGGCGGCCCGTACGCCGGGCTGGCGCACCGCTGGATGCAGCACTTCCTCCAGGGGAAGGCGAACGGCGTCGACCGCACGCCCCCGGTCATCTCGCAGCAGTCCGACTCGAAGGGCCCCGGCGCGTTCTACCAGGGGCCGGTGCCGCGCACGACCGACGTGGCGCTGTACGCGCAGGCGGCCGCGGGCGGCTACCGCTGGGCGCTGCTGCCGAAGGCCCCGTCGACCCCGGCGATGGCGTCGTACCTGCCGACCGGCAACGGCACCGAGTCCGGCGCGCTCGCGACCGCCCGCGACGGCAACGGCGCCGCGTGGTTCGAGACGCCGGTGCTCAAGCGCGACGTCCGCCTGTTCGGCTCGCCGACGGTCGCGCTGCGCACGCAGTCGCAGCGGTCGTGGACGACGTTCGCGGTCTCCGTCGTCGACATCGACCCGGCGTTCTACGACAACGCGGGCGGGCAGCGGTACGCCTCCGAGACGAACGCGCTGCTCGGCGTCACCCGCGGCTGGCTGGACTCGCGGTACCGCCGCACGCTGGCGCAGCGCGAGGCGTGGACGCCCGGCTGGAACGGCGTGACGATCGTCGCCAAGCCGCAGGACTACACGTTCCGCAAGGGCCACGCGATCGGGCTGCTGGTCATGGGCGAGCAGGCCGAGTGGGTCGTGCCGAAGCCGTACGACGACCCGAACCGCGCCGGGTCGCCGCAGGTGACGCTGGACGCCGCCGGCAAGACCGTGGTGCACCTGCCGGTCGTCGGCCCGGTCGACCCGCGGCGGCTGTTCTAGTCGTCGCCGAAGTCGTGAACGTCGTGCGATGACGCCCTGCTCCACGGCACGACGTCGAGCCCGTTGGGGCGGAAGCCGCCGCGCTTGATGTCGGCCGCGCGCCACTCCCGGGACGAGTACACGCAGCGTGAGCCGCTGAACGAGTCGTAGCCGACGAGATGGGCCTGGAGCCGCACGTCGAGGTCCGGGATCTCCAGCACGTCCCGGATCGTGACGCCCCGCGTCGCCAGCACGCGCTGACCTGCTCAGGCAGCCGGGCGCGCTCGTACTCGTTGACCCGAGCCGGGTTCAGCGCGAGCACGCGGTCGACCCGGATGTAGGGAAGCGTCCACCACCTCGCGCGGACTGCCGCCGAGGCGGCGCCGCAGCGCACGCAGGCGCCGAGCCACCCACCGTTCGGACTGGTGGCGGCGGACCTTGACCGCGTACCGCGACAGTTCCGTCTCGCTCGCCACCCGCTCACTGATGTGGGGCGACCAGTCGTAGCGGACGCGAACACGCTGCAGCATCGACCACGCCGCGAGCGAGCCGGCGGCACCGATCGCGAGCGCGCGGACGTCCTCCCCCGTGACCGCGAGCATCCGGGGCGGCTACCGGGGGACCGGGCAGAGCCAGCCGGTGCGGGGGTCGGGCGCGAACCGCAGCGGCATCGCGTCCCGGCCCACCAGCGGCGGCGCCGCGACGGTCTTCGCCGACCCATGCCCCTTGCCGGTGAAGCGGATCACGTCGACGCCGCGGGAGTTGTCGGCGACGAACACGTACCCCTTGTGGAAGTACGCCGCCCAGGTCGTCGCGTCGTCCGGCCGGTAGTAGCCGATCTGGCGGATGTGCCGCGGGTCGCTCACGTCGAGGAACCGCGTGCCCTGCCCGTAGAACGCCCACGCCAGCACGCCGTCGCCGCGGTCGCTGAAGTAGTGCGCGGAGGCGCAGCCGTTGCTGCCGGCCTCCTCCTGCGGCGTCCAGGTGTCGAGGAGCCTGATCCGCTGCTTCGGCCTCGTCCAGCCGGAGCCGTCGTAGGAGCCGCGCAGGTCGAACGTCGCCGCGCGACCGGCCGTGTCGCAGTTGCTGGTCACGTCCTCCTCGGTCGCGACGAGCAGGTCCCCGCGGCGGCCGTCGACGGCGTACGACGTGTTGTGCACGGCGTTGTGCATGATCGCCGCGCCGTGGCCGAGCGTCGTGCCGCCGCCGCCGTAGGGGATCGGGTGGCAGCCGTCGGCGGTCTCGACCTTGCGGGTGAGCGGGTTGCGGTGCTTCCCGGACGTCCAGTAGCCGCGGACGCCGCCGAAGCCGCTGACCCAGGCGACGCCGTTGCGGTCCACCTGCACGTCGTGCGCGTAGTCGGTCTTGCCGTCGTTGCGCTTCAGGTCGATCGGCTCGGGGCAGGGCTTCGGGTTCGCCGGGTCGCGCAGGTCGGTGGCGAAGATGGGGCGGCCGTTCCAGTCGGCCGGCTGCGGCGCGACCGGGCCGTGGTAGGCGAACGGCCCGCCGCTCCACAGCCACTTGCAGGCCTGGATGCAGGTCGTGGTGTGCCACGCGTCGGCGAGGATGACCGACTTCACGGTCATCGCGCGCGGGTTGCTGACGTCGATGACCTCGATGGTGCCCTTGGGGAACGTCGAGCTGCTCACCGGCCCCGCCGAGAACGACGCCGGGCGCGGGTCGCGGCTGATGAACACCAGCTTGCGGGCCACGTCGACGTCGACGTCCTCGTTCTCCCAGATCACCTGCGGCAACGCGCCGAGGAGCTGCGGGGAGCGCGGGTTCGCGATGTCGTACGCGAACAGCCCGGTCTGCGCGGAGACGAACATCGTCTCGCCGATGAAGTTGATCGAGATGGCCGTCGTCGCCTCGGGGAGGTTCGTGACGTACTCGACGTTCTTCGAGATCGCGCCCGCCGGCGCCGCCGCGTGCGACGTCGTGGGGACCAGCATCGGCAGGGCGGCGGACAGCGCGAGCAGCGCGCGGCGCATCGACATGCCCGGAGCATTCGGCGCCGCGCCGGGCGGGTCCTCCCGCTACGGGATCCGGAACCCGGCCTTGAGCTGCTCGAACAGCTCCTGCGAACGCGCCCAGTCGTCCTCGTGGGTCTGGAAGTTCAGCGCGTACCCGCGGTCCGCGGTGACGAAGCCGAGGTCCACCGCGTGCAACGCCGTCCCCTCGCGGTAGCGGTACTCCCACACCGCCGCCTCGTGCCCGCGGTAGGTGGCGCCGTCGATGCGGACCTCCTCGTAGCCGCCGTGCCGGCCCGCGAACGCCTTGGAGAACGACCGCCACGCCCCGACCGGGTCGTCGCCCGGGGTGTCGGTCCAGCCGACGCGGAGGTAGCGGCCGGTGCCGGGCTCGCGGAAGTCGGTCGTCCAGCGGTCCCGCCGCTGCACCGACCAGCCCTGCGGGTAGCGGACCGTGTAGCCGGCGTCCGGGTGCGTGTACGACGCCCAGCCGGCCGGGACCGCGACGGCGCCGGCGGCGGTGCCGCCGGAGGCGCTGGTGTCGCCGTCGCCGCCGAGGAGGCCGGGCAGCCCGCCGGGGCGGTCGGCCGCGAGCCGCGCGCCCGCGACGGCCGCGGCGAGGAGCAGCACGATCGTGGCGAGCACCCACGGCGCGCGGGAGCGCCGCCGCGCGGTGCGCACCGGGCGCGCGACCGGTCGCGGCTCGTCCACGCGCGTGGGCGCGGGCGGCTCGGCCGGCTCGGCGACGGGCTCGACGACGGTGGCCTCGGTCGCCAGCGTCGGCGCCGGGTCGGCGGGCGCGGCCGCGCGCACGGGCGGCGGCAGCGCCGGGTCGGCGATCGTCGGCACGTCGGCGGGCAGCACCGTCGCCGGCGCCTCGCGCCCCTCCGCCAGCGCGGAGAGCCGGGCGCGCAGGTCCGCGACGCCGGGACGTTGTGTCGGGTCCTTGGCGAGCATCGCCTGGAGCAACGGCGCCAGCGGGCCCGCGCACGCGTCCACCTGGAGCTCGTCGTGGGCGACGGCGGTCAGCGTCGCGATCGCCTCGCCCCGGTCGAACGGCGGCCGCCCGCACGCCCCGAAGAACAGCGTCGCGCCGAGCCCCCACAGGTCCGTCGCGGCGGTCACCGGCTCGCCGCGCGCCTGCTCCGGCGAGATGTACGACGGCGACCCGAGCACGATGCCGGTGCTGGTGAGCCGCGGGTCGTCCTTGATGGTGGCGATGCCGAAGTCGGTGAGCTTCACGCGGTCGCCGGCGACCATGACGTTGCCGGGCTTCAGGTCGCGGTGCACGATCCCGGACGCGTGCGCGGCGACGAGCACGTCGAGCACCGCGAGACCGATGCGCGCGACCTCGGCGGGCGGCAACGGGCCGTGGTCGCGGACCAGCTCGGCCAGCGTCGGCGCGTCGACCAGCTCCATGACGATGTACGCCTGGCCGCCCTCCTCGGCGACGTCGTAGACGGTGACCGCGCCGGCGTGGTTGAGCATCGCCGCGGCGCGCGCCTCGCGCAGCACCCGCGCCTGCACCGCCTCGCGCTCACCGGCGGACAGCCCCGGCTGGAGGTTGACCTCTTTGACGGCGACGTGGCGGCCGAGGAGCTGGTCGTCGGCGCGCCACACGACGCCCATGCCGCCCCGGCCCACCGGCTCGTGCAGGAGGTACCGGTCGGCGACGACCCGCTCGGCGTCGGCCATGCCTCACGGTCTCCCCACCTTGCGGCCGAACCATGCCGCGTACCGTGGCGCGATGCGCGTGTTCCTGACCGGCGGGACCGGGTTCATCGGCGGCGAGGTCGCGCGGCGGCTGCGGGAGCGCGGCGACGACGTGGTCGCGCTCGTCCG
>DASTMB010000047.1 GCA_035714365.1 Mycobacteriales bacterium
CCGCCGCCCGGCCCCAGCGTCGCCTTCCCCGGCTTCGGGCCGACGCCGTCGACGGTCTGGTTGTTGAACTTCAGGCCGTCGACGTTGCGGTACGAGTCGCCGCCGTCGGTGGAGATGTTCCAGATCGACCGCTGCACGCCGGTGCCCTGCGGGCCCGAGACGTGCACGGTGCCATTGGGGGCCACGGCGATGTCGGGCTCGCCGTAGACGTGGATCGGGTCGGCGAGCCGCGGCACGCCGAACGTCACCGCCGGCGGCGGCACGCTCGCGGCGGGCGTGAGCACGACCGCCCCGGTGGCGGCGAGCGCGGCGGCGGCGAGGAAAGGGAGGACTCGGGGCATGAGCACGCTCCTGCGAGGGGTGACGCCCGGTTCGGGCGGGTTTGTCGCAGTCTTCGCGTGCGGGGCCCGGTCTCCTGCCGGGGTGACGTTCGGGAAGCGGATCGCGCCTTCTCCGTGCGCGACCCGCTTCCCGGAAGCGTCTGGTCTACCCCCGGGCGGTGCGGCGGCGGAGGAGCACCGCGACCGCGGCCGCGCCGAGCGCCACGACGGGCAGCGCGGCGGGGAGGCCGGTCGTCGGGATCTTCGTCCCGCCGGTGCCGCCCGTGCCGCCGCCACCGGTCCCGCCGGTGTTGCCGCCGGTGTTGCCACCCGTGTTGCCGCCGGTGTCGCGCTCGCGCGGCACGGTCGGGTTCGCCGGGTCGATGAGCGCGGTGGCGCCGCGGCGGTAGTTGAACGTCCGGGTGCCCTCGATCTGGAGGTTCACCACGTCCGCCTCCGCCGCCGCCTGGTCGAGCGGCGCCTCGGCCGGGCGCGGCGCGAGCGCCGCGAACGCCATGACGTCGGCGAACAGCGCGTCGCTGTCCGGGTTGCCGATCGCGCTCGCCGGGACGTCGATCGTGTACGTCGTGGGGCCGTTGCCCTCCGCCGTCACGGTCGGCTGCGGCAGGGTCGGGTCGGCCCGGTAGTCGAGGTAGTTCGGCTTGCAGCCGGACACCGAGCAGAGGTCGATGGACCGGGTCGGCCCCGCGAACCCGCTGAGCATGCCGCCGGACGCCGCGTCCTGGACGCCCGCGTGGTACAGCGTGTCACCGACCTGCCAGCGCACGATCACCTGCGCGTACGGCGTCTTGCCCGCCGTGGCCACGCTCGACAGCGGGCCGCCGGCCGTGGTGAGCGTGATCTTCAACGACTCGCCGGTGTAGTCGAGCGAGAGGTCCGTGATGTCGGCGCCCGGGACGTTGGTGCCGCCGAGGGGCTTGAACAGCGCGTCGCCCTTCGGGTCGAGCGTGCCCCCGACCGGGGTGGTGATGTCGTCCGGCGCGAGCGGCTTGCCGGTCCACGCGTTGAGGCCGGTGCGCTGGCGCAGGACGACGTCGACCGGGGCGCCCTGGTGGTCGGCGCCGGAGTCGCCGCCGCTCTCGGAGAGCCGGTTCGAGGAGTCGGTGTAGATGATCTGCGCGCGCCCGGCCGGGTCGATCGTCAGCTTGAAGAAGTCGGCCTGGTTGCGGTTGCCCTGCGCGGTGATGCAGAGCGTGCCGAGCATGCAGATGTCGTTGTAGTGCATCGGGTGCGGCGTCGCCTTGACCTGCACGACGTGCGGGTTGGCGGTGTTCGCCTTGTCGATCTGCGAGAAGTAGACGTCCCACACCTGGTCCTTGCGGGCGCTGGGGCCGTCGGTGCCGAGCTGGGCGAGCGTCATGTCGGTGCCGTACCAGGCGACGTCGAGGATGCCGTCGCCGCCGGCCTTCGCCCACGGGAACAGGTTGACGTTCGCCGGGGGCTTGTCGATGGTCCGGACCGGCGACCAGTTCTTCCAGGTGTTGTCGGCGCCGGGCGGGGCCCACGCGTAGTGCACGCGGTACTTGTCGTGGTCGATCCACACGGCGTAGAGGTTGCGCGCGGTGTCCTCGGTGAGGATCGGGAACAACGTCTCCGGGTCCGCCGTGTCCTCCGGCGGGACCGCCGTCGTGTAGTCGAACGTCAGGTGCCCGGTCTCGTCCGGCACGCCGCGCGCCAGCGCGAGGCCGCCGCCGTCGTCGGAGCAGAGGCCGAGGAAGTCGCCGGTGTGCTGGTCGACGAGCGGCACGCCGTGGTTGGGGTTGTGGGTGCCGTCGTCGCAGTACTCGCCGGCCTGGTCGGTGAGGTTGTAGTTGGTGCCGTCGGTGGTGAAGTCGACGCGGTCGCCGAACGCCTGGTCGGCGTACTCCATGTACAGCAGCGGCACCTTCCCCTTGTAGGGGGAGATCGTGTTGTCGCTCGGCAGCGGGTCGAACAGCGCCATCCACTCGCGGTCGCCGCCCGGGTGGGAGCAGCCGAGCGGGCTCGACTCGATCGTCTTCCCGTCGTCCTCGGTGTACGACGCCGAGAAGCAGGTCAGCGCGTAGAGGTCGTTGTAGTAGACGTGGCCGAAGTGGTCGGCGGCCAGCTCGGTGTCGCCACCGCCGGGGCCGAGGTCGCTCTTCGACGGGAACAGCCCGGTCGTGTCGTAGACGTCGTCGACGCCCTTCCCGCAGACGCCCGCCGACTTGAACGGCTCGCCGCACGAGGTGGCCTGCGCCAGCCGGTACGAGTCGCCGTGGTCGACGGAGATGTTCCAGATGGAACGTTGCACGCCGGTGCCCTGCGGGCCGGAGGCGTGGATGGTGCCGTTGGGGTTGACGATCATGTTCGGCTCGCCGTACGCGTGGATCGGGTCCACGACGCGCGGCACGCCGAACGTGATCGGCCCCTCCGTGGCGGCGGGGGAGGGGGCCGCCATGAGGGCGACGGCGGAAGCGGTGACGCCGAGCGCCGCGACGGCGGCGAGGCGGGAGAGTCTGGGACGCACGGTCGTCTCCGGCGTTAGAGGGTCTATAGGCAGCACGCTAGCCCTTCGCGCCGCGGCGGGCGCGGACCTGCACCGGGACGCGGCTCTTGTCCCGGTACGCGCGGGTCCGTACCCTTCGCGACACCGTCTGCTTCCCCGGGAAGGCACCCCCGCATGCGTCCCACGCGTACCGCTCTCGTCGCCGCCCTCGCTGGCGCCGCGGCCGCCGTCCTCGCGCCGCCCGCCGCCGCGAACGACCCGAACAACTGCCACGCCGCCGTGTCGATCCACTCGACGGCCTCCGGCGAGTTCCAGGCGAGCGTGTGGGCGACCGTCACCGGCGGCTGCGACGTGACCGCCACGGGGCCGATCCAGTGCCGGATCGTGCTCACCGGCCCGCTGGGCGTCGTCGCGACCGCCACCGGCACCGGCACCGCCGCCGGCGGCTGCACCGCCGAGACCGGCATCGCCAACGGCCTCCAGGGCGGCCTCTACACCGCGACCGGCCTGGTGACGTACAACGCGTTCGTCCCGGGCGTCGCCACGACCGCGAAGGTGGCGTAGCCGTGCGCCCGCTGCGGGTCCTCGCCGCCGCGCTGGGGGCGGCGCCGCTCGCGCTGCTGCTCCCGGCGCCCGCCGCGTCGGCCGTGCTGGTGGTGCCGTGCACCGCGCTGGTGACCGCCACGTCGCGGCACGTCGGCACGACGGGCACGGTTGTCACCGCGACGGTCGAGGGTCACTGCCGGGGCACCGACTGGATCACCTGCGACGTGCGGATCGCCGGCGCGACCGGGGTCCTCGCGTCCAACCGCGACTCCGGCATCACCAACTGCGTCGCCACCGTCTCGATGACCGGCGTGGCGTTCACGCCGTACCTCGCGGTGGGGCAGACCGGCTACACCGACTCGTACCCGGCCTACGTGTACTCGGACGCGACCCCGGTCGTCGGGTAGCCGCAGTGTACGCGGATGCGTACACTTGACCGGTGAAGATCGTGCCGGTGCGGGACTTCCGCGGTGACCTCGCCAACCTGCTCGACGAGGTCGCCGACCGGCGCGAGCACGTCGTGGTGACCCGCCGGGGCAAGCCGGCCGCGGTCCTCGTCCCGGTGGACGAGTACGACGCGCTGGAGGAGACGGCCGAGATCCTCTCCGACCCGGAGGCGATGGACGCCGTGGCGGCGGGACTCGCCGAGGTGGAGCGCGGGGAGACGGTCACCCTGGCGGACCTCCGGGCGCGGTTGGCGGAGCGGCGCGAGGACCGGTAGCCGATGCCGCGCGTCGTCCTCGCGCGCCGCGTGCAGGCCGAGGTGCTGGCGTTGCCGTGGCCGCTCGGCGACGCGGTCGCCGACGCGCTGGCGCTGCTCGAACGCGACCCGGAGGCCGGCCACGCACTGCGGGGGCGGCTGCGCGGGCTGCGGTCGTTGCGGGTGGGCGTGTACCGCGTGATCTACCAGGTGGCCGAGGGCGGGCGCACCGTGCGCGTGCTCGCGGTGCGGCACCGGGCGCAGGCGTACGAGACCGACCCGCGCTGAACGGCGCGGGTAGGGTCGGCACGGTGGAGCGGTCGCTCTTCGACGAGGCGCAGGAGCGGGCGGAGGCGCGGGTCGCGCCGCTCGCGGTACGCCTGCGCCCGCGCACGCTGGACGAGGTCGTCGGGCAGGCGCACCTGCTCGGCCCGGGCACGCCGTTGCGCCGGCTGGTCGAGGGGGACGCGCCGATCTCGCTGGTGCTGTGGGGGCCGCCCGGCACCGGCAAGACGACACTCGCCTACGTCGTCGCGGCGGCGACCGAACGCCGCTTCCGCGAGCTGTCCGCGGTGACGGCGGGCGTGAAGGACGTCCGCAAGGTCATCGACGAGGCGCGCGACGCGCTGGCGCTGAACGGCGCGCAGACGGTGCTGTTCGTGGACGAGGTGCACCGCTTCTCGAAGACGCAGCAGGACGCGCTGCTGCCGGCGGTGGAGAACCGCTGGGTGACGCTGGTGGCGGCGACGACGGAGAACCCGTTCTTCTCGGTGATCTCGCCGCTGCTGTCGCGGTCGCTGCTGCTGCGGCTGGAGCCGCTGTCCGACGGTGACGTGCGGGCGGTGGTGGCGCGGGCGCTGGCGGACGAGCGCGGCTACGGCGGCCGCCTGGCGCTGGCGGACGACGCGACCGACCACCTGGTGCGGATCGCGGGCGGCGACGCCCGGCGCGCGCTGACGGCGCTGGAGGCGGCGGCGGGGGCGGCGGAGGCGCTGGGCGAGACGACGGTGACGCTGGAACGCCTCGAGGAGGCGGTCGACCGTGCCGCCGTGCGCTACGACCGCGACGGCGACGAGCACTTCGACGTGGCGAGCGCGTTCATCAAGAGCCTGCGCGGGTCGGACGTGGACGCGGCGCTGCACTACCTGGCCCGGATGCTGGAGGCGGGGGAGGACCCGCGCTTCGTCGCGCGGCGACTGATGATCTTCGCGAGCGAGGACGTGGGGATGGCCGACCCGGCGGCGTTGCCGGTGGCGGTCAGCGCGGCGCAGGCGCTGGAGATGATCGGGCTGCCGGAGGCCCGGCTGAACCTCGCCCAGGCCACGATCCACCTGGCCCTCGCGCCGAAGTCCAACGCCGTCATCACGGCGATCGGCCGCGCCACCGACGACGTGCGGCGCGGCGACATCGGCCGGGTGCCGCCGCACCTGCGGGACAGCCACTACGCCGGCGCCAAGAAGATCGCGCACGGCAAGGGGTACCGATATCCTCACGACTTCCCCGCCGGGATCGTCGCCCAGCAGTACGCGCCGGACGTCGTCCACGGCAGGGAGTACTACGTGCCGACCGACCACGGCGCGGAACGAGACGCCGCCGCGCGCCTGAGCCGGATCCGCGCCGCCCTCCGGGGCGGCGGCAACGAGCCCGAGGAGAGCGACACCCGATGATCGGTCCCGGCGGCTACGCCGTCATCATCCTGGCCATCGGCTGGATCCTGCTCGTGGCGTTCCTGGCGTACGTGCTGGTGAAGCTCGGCGGCGTCCTGCAGTCCACCGAGGAGCTGGTGGACGGCATCACCGAGAAGACGATCCCGCTGCTCGGCGAGGTCACCGCGAGCGTCGTCCACGTCAACGCCGAGCTGGAACGCGTCGACGCGATCACCGAGAACGTCCAGACCATGTCGAGCAACGTCGCCGGGCTGACGACGCTGTTCGGCGCGACGCTGGGCAGCCCGCTCGTGAAGGTGGCGGCGTTCTCCTACGGCGTCCGCCGCGCGGCGTCGCGGCGCGCCAAGAGCGACGTCGAGGCGCGCATCAAGGACGAGCTGAAGGCCGAGCGGGCGACGAGGAAGGGCCGCCGATGATCCGCCGCGCGTTCTGGACCTCGCTGGGCATCGGGCTCGGCGCGACCGCGGGCGTGCTCGTTGCCCGCCAGCTCCGCCGCACGCGGGAGGCGTTGACGCCCAGCGGCATCGCGGGCGCGTTCGCCGGCGCGATGAGCGGCCTCACCGACGCGATCCGTGACTTCGGCGCGGACGTGCGGGCCGGCATGGCCGAGCGGGAGGCCGAGCTGAACGACGCGCTCGGCTTCGAGGGCGACCCCTACCCGGACGAGGTGCCGCGATGAGGTCCGACGAGATCCGGCGGCGGTTCCTCGACTACTTCGCCAACCGCGACCACACCGTCGTCGAGAGCGCGAGCCTGCTCGCGGACGACCCGACGCTGCTGCTGGTCAACGCCGGCATGGTGCCGTTCAAGCCGTACTTCCTCGGCGAGCAGCCGCCGCCGTGGCGGCGGGCGGCGAGCGTGCAGAAGTGCGTGCGGACGCTCGACATCGACGAGGTCGGCAAGACGACGCGGCACGGCTCGTTCTTCCAGATGGCCGGCAACTTCAGCTTCGGCGACTACTTCAAGGACCGCGCGCTGCCGCTGGCCTGGGAGCTGCTGACGAAGTCGCAGTCGGACGGCGGGTTCGGCTTCGACCCCGAGCGGCTGTGGGTGACGGTCTACGAGAACGACGACGAGTCGGCCGGCATCTGGCGCTCCATCGGGCTGCCCGAGGAGCGGATCCAGCGCCGCGGCATGGACGACAACTTCTGGTCGATGGGCGTGCCCGGCCCGTGCGGGCCGTGCTCGGAGATCTACTACGACCGCGGCCCGGAGCACGGCCCCGACGGCGGCCCGATCGTCGACGAGGAGCGGTTCCTCGAGGTCTGGAACAACGTCTTCATGCAGAACGAGCGCGGCCCGCAGACCGGGCCGGGCAAGAGCGACTACGAGATCCTCGGCGAGCTGCCGGCGAAGAACATCGACACCGGCATGGGCCTGGAGCGGATGGCGACGATCCTCCAGGGCGTCGACAACCTCTACGAGATCGACACGACGCGCCACGTCCTCGACCGCGCCGCCGGGCTGGCCGGGGTCCGCTACGGCGCGGACGACGCGGCGGACGTGCGGCTGCGGGTCGTGGCCGACCACGCGCGCACGGCCGTGATGCTCATCGGCGACGGCGTCGTGCCGGCCAACGAGGGCCGCGGCTACGTGCTGCGCCGGATCATGCGCCGCACCACCCGCGCGATGCGGCTGCTCGGCGCGCACGACCCGACGATGCGCGAGCTGGTCGCCGCGAGCATCGAGGCGATGGGGCCGCAGTACCCGGAGCTGGTCACCGACGCCGCCCGCATCCACACGGTCGCGGAGGCGGAGGAGGGGTCGTTCCTGGAGACGCTGTCGAAGGGCGTCAGCCTGTTCGAGGCGGCGGTGCCGGAGGCGAAGGAGACCGGCACGCTGTCGGGCGAGCGGGCGTTCGCGCTGCACGACACGTACGGCTTCCCCATCGACCTGACGCTGGAGATGGCGGCCGAGCAGGGCCTGTCGGTGGACGAGGCGGGCTTCCGCCGGCTGATGGACGAGCAGCGCCGGCGCGCGAAGGAGGCGCACAAGGCGCGCGGCCTCGGCCACACCGACCTCGGCGCGTACCGGCGGGTGCTGGACGAGGTCGGCGGCACGACGTTCACCGGCTACGCCGAGGTCGACTCGGAGTCGGTCGTCCGCGGGCTGCTCACCGGCGCCGGCACGGTCGACGCGGTCCGCGAGGGCGACGAGGTCGAGGTCGTGCTGGACCGCACGCCGTTCTACGCGGAGGCGGGCGGGCAGCTCGGCGACACCGGCTGGCTGGAGGTGCCGTACGCCGAGGTCGAGGTGCTCGACACGCAGCGGCCGCTGCCGGACCTCGTCGTGCACCGGGTCCGGGTCAACGCCGGCGAGCTGCGCGTCGGCACGAACGTCGGCGCGCACGTCGACGTCGAGCGCCGCCGCGCCATCTCCCGCGCGCACACGGCGACGCACCTGGTGCACCGGGCGTTCCGGCTGGCGCTGGGCGAGCACGCGACGCAGGCCGGGTCGCTCAACGCGCCGGGCCGGCTGCGGTTCGACTTCGCGTCGCCGGCGGCGGTGCCGCCGTCGGTGCTGGCCGACGTCGAGGACCAGGTCAACGCCGTGCTCATCGACGACCTCGAGGTGCGGGCGTTCGTCACGACGCAGGCCGAGGCGCGGCGGATCGGCGCGATGGCGCTGTTCGGCGAGAAGTACGGCGAGGCCGTGCGCGTGGTCGAGGTCGGCGAGTACGCCCGCGAGCTCTGCGGCGGCACCCACGCCGCCCGCTCCGGCCAGCTCGGCCTGGTGAAGCTGCTCGGCGAGGCGTCGATCGGCGCCGGTGTCCGGCGTGTCGAGGCGCTGGTCGGGATCGACGCGTTCCGCTTCCTGGCGAAGGAGCACGTGCTGGTCTCGCAGCTCGCGGAGCAGTTCAAGGCGCAGCCGGAGGAGATCCCGGAGCGCATCGCCGCGCTGACCGCGCGGCTGCGCGACGCCGAGAAGGAGCTGGAACGCCTCAAGGCCGGCGCGGTGCTCGCCGCGGCGGGCGGCTTGGCCGAGGGCGCCACCGACGTCAACGGCGTGGCCGTCGTCGCGCACGAGGCGCCGAAGGGCACCAGCGTGGACGACGCGCGCAAGCTCGCGCTGGACGTGCGCGGCCGGCTGGAGCCGAAGCGGCCGGCGGTCGTCGTGGTCGCCGTGCGCGGCGACGGCAAGGCGAACGTCGTCGTCACGGTCGGCGAGTCCGGGCGGCAGCGCGGCCTCAAGGCGGGCGCGCTGATCCGTGAGCTGGCGCCGGTGCTCGGCGGCGGTGGCGGCGGGAAGGACGAGCTGGCCATCGCCGGCGGCTCCCGCGCCGAGGGCGTGCCCGAGGCGCTGGCGCTGGTGCCGAAGCTCGTCGCGAACGCACAGTGACACGCGGGGTGCGGATCGGCGTGGACGTGGGCAGCGTGCGGGTCGGCGTCGCCGCGAGCGACCCCGACGGCATCCTCGCCACGCCGGTCGCGACGCTGCCGCGCGCGGGGAGCCTGGACGCGTTGACGACCCTCGTGCGCGAGCGCGAGGCGGTCGAGGTGGTCGTCGGCCACCCGCGGCACCTCTCCGGCGCGGCCGGCGCCGCCGCCCACGAGGCGGAGGCGTACGCCGCGGAGCTGGCCGAGCGGGTCGCGCCGGTGCCGGTGCGGCTGGTCGACGAGCGGCTGACGACGGTGACGGCGACGCGCACGCTGTCCGACCGCGGCGTGCGCGGCAGGGCGCAGCGCGCGGTGGTCGACCAGGCCGCCGCGGTCGCGATCCTCCAGTCGGCGCTCGACGCGCTGCGGGCGGCGCGGTGAGCGAGGTCGCGGCGCCGAAGCGCCGCCGCGGCGCCACCGGCACGATCGTCGCGCTCGTCGTGCTGGCGCTCGTCGCGGGGGGCGCGGTGTTCGGCGGGAAGGCGTTGCTGCGGACGTTCAGCGGCCCGGCGCCCGACTTCGACGGCCCCGGCACGGGCACCGTCAACGTGCAGGTGCGGAAGGGGGAGACCGCCGCCGACATCGGCGAGACCCTCGAACGCAACGGCGTCGTGCGCAGCGCGCGGGCGTTCCGCGACGCGGCCCGCAAGGACGACCGGTCCACCCGCATCCAGCCCGGCTGGTACCGGCTGCGGTCGCGGATGAAGGCGTCGCTCGCGCTGGACCTGCTGCTCGACCCGAAGGCGCGGCTGCGCTCGCGCGTGACGATCCCCGAGGGCACCACGCTGGAGCGCACCCTCCAGCTCATCGCCGCGAACGTCTCCGACGTCCCGCTGGCGTCGCTGAAGGAGGCCGCCGCCAACCCGGCCGCGCTCGGGCTGCCGGCGTACGCCAACGGCAAGCTGGAAGGCTTCCTGTTCCCGGCCACGTACGACGTGGAGCCGGGCACCTCGGCGGTCGAGGTGCTGCGGATGCTGGTGTCGGAGTTCGAGGAGCGGGCCGAGGCGCTCGACCTGGAGGGGCGGGCGGCGGCGCTGCACGTCACGCCGTACCAGGCGCTGATCATCGCGTCGCTGGTCGAGGGCGAGACGGGGCAGGCGAGCGACCGCGGCAAGGTGTCGCGCGTCGTCTACAACCGCCGCGCCAAGGGGATGAGGCTCCAGTTCGACTCGACGGTGAAGTACGCGTACGGCCTGCGCGGCGTCGTGAAGCAGCGGCTGTTCAACCGGGACCTCGAGATCGACTCGCCGTACAACACCTACCGGGTCGCCGGGCTGCCGCCCGCGCCGATCAACTCGCCGGGCGAGGCGGCGCTGGAGGCGGCGCTGGCGCCGGAGGCCGGGCCGTGGCTGTACTTCGTCGTCATCGACAAGCAGGGGCACTCGGCGTTCGCCACGACGGGCGAGGAGTTCGCCCGCCTCAAGGAGCGGTACCGGAAGGACGTGCTGGGGCAGTGAAGGCAGCAGTCGTGGGCCACCCGATCGACCACTCGCTCTCGCCGGTCGTGTGGCGGGCGGCGTACGACGCGCTCGGCCTCGACGGCTGGACGTACGACGCGCTGGACACCGACGTCGCCGGGCTCACCCGGCTGGTCCACCAGGGCGGGTACGCCGGGTTGTCGGTGACGATGCCGTTGAAGCACACCGCGGCGAAGCTGGTCGACCGCCAGGTCGGCCGGACCGCCGGCGCGGTCAACACCATCGTGTTCACCGAGGACGGCACCGAGGGCCACAACACCGACGTCGACGGCGTCGCCGCCGCGCTGCGCGCCGTCCGCCCCGAGGGGCCGGGCAACGTCGTCATCCTCGGCGCCGGCGGCAGCGCCGCGGCCGCCGTGCTCGCGTCGATCGCCGCGCACGCGGCGTCGATCACGCTCGTCGCCCGCAACGCCGGCCCGGCCAACGACCTGCGCGAGCGCACCGGGCGGATCGCGCGGTTCGAGCCGTGGACGCACGCGCGCGACGTGCTCGCGACCGCCGACGTCGTCGTCAACGCCACGCCGCGGTTCGCGGCGGACGAGCTCGCCCAGGGCTGGGGTGGCGCGCCGCTCGTGGACGTCCTGTACGACCCGTGGCCGACGCCGCTGGCGCGCGCCGCGGAGGCGGGCGGGCACCCGGTGGCGGGCGGGCTGGACGTGCTCGTGCACCAGGCGGTGCGCCAGATCGAGCTGGTGACGGGGCAGCGGCCGGACCCGGAGCCGCTGCTCGCGGCGGGCCGGGCGGAGCTGGCGCGGAGGGGATAGCCCGAACAGGTCATTCAAGCGCCCGGACCCCGCCGCCGATGCTCCATCCGACGCAGGACATCGGCCTCGAAGGGTGCGCCATGGGGAACGAATCGCGGGCGGTACGGCTGGACCGGGCCATCCGGGAGCTGCTGACGCAGACCGCGGAGATCGAGGCCGCGGCCGTGGTGTCGTTCGACGGCCTCCCGATGGCCTCGGCGCTCCCGGCCGGGATGGACGAGGACCGGGTCGCCGCGATGAGCGCCGCGCTCCTGTCGCTGGGCGAGCGCGCGACCGTCGGCCTCGGCCGCGGCGAGCTCAACCAGGTGTTCATCGAGGGCGAGGAGGGGACCGTCTTCCTCGTCTCCGCCGACAACGAGGCGGTGCTCGTCGCCGTCGCCGCCAAGGGCGCGAAGACCGGCATGATGCTCTACGAGGTGAAGCGCACCGCCGCGGCGGTCGCCGACGTGCTCCGTGCCGACGAGCCGCCCGCCGCGGCCGTGGCGGAGCAGAGCGAGCAGGAGGCGTTCGACGCCCTCGCCGCACTGACCGAGTCCGCCCCGCCGTACGCCCCCATGGGGTCGCTGCCCGAGAGCAACGGCTCGTCCTGGGCGTGACCAGGGACCCCCGCGACGGAGACCAGGCATGACACTCGAAGGCTCGCTCGACGCGTTCAGCCTGCCCGACATCTTCCAGCTCCTGTCGTTCACCAAGAAGACCGGGGCGCTGCGGATCACGGGCCCGGCGGCGCAGGGCGTCGTCCACTTCGCGACCGGCTCGGTGACCGGCGCCGCGTCCGACGTGCACCGGCAGGCCCTGGCCCGCCGCCTCGTCGGCGCCGGCCTGCTGGACGACGCGCAGCTCGCCCAGGCGATCGAGGCCGTGGCGAACGACCCCGCGCTCGGCATCGGCAAGGCCGCGCACGACGCCGGCCTGGTCGACGACGGCGTGCTGCACGAGCACGTCGTGGAGCAGGCGACCGACGCGGTGTTCGACCTGCTGCGCTGGACGCGCGGCGACTTCGCGTTCGTCTCCAACGAGCCGAACCCCGACGACCTGGGCGTCTCGCTCAACGTCGAGGAGGTCATCACCGAGGGCCGCCGCCGGCTCGAGGAGTGGGAGTCGCTGACCAAGGCGGTGCCCGCGCCGGACGCCGTCGTGAGCGTCGTCCTCAAGCCCGCCTCCGACGACACCGCCGTGACCGCCGACGAGTGGTCGGTGCTGGCGCTGGCCGACGGCCGGCGCACCGTCGCCGACCTGGTGCGGCTCACCGGCCGCGGCGAGTTCGCGACGGTCAAGACGCTGGCCGGCCTGGTCGACCGCCGCCTCGTCGCGGTCCGCCGCGGCGACGACGGCAACGACTCGGTGGCCGCGCTGCTGCGCCGCCAGCGGGAGCTGAGCGCGCTGGAGGGCCGCCCCGAGCCGGCCGAGCCCGACCCGGAGCCCGAGCCCGCGCCGGCCGTGGCCGAGCGTCCCCGACCGGAGGTCGTGCCGGACGTCGTGCCGCAACGCCCCGAGCCGATGGTCGCGCGCAAGCCGGAGTTCCCCGAGGAGCCCGTGTCGCTGCCCGGCGCGCGCCGCCCGGCGTCGGCCGTGCGGACCACGACCGAGACGGAGGGGTCGGCCGCCGTGGCGACCGAGACCGTGTCGCCGCTCATCGAGCGCGACCCGAGCGTGAACAAGAGCCTGCTGCTGCGTCTCATCGCCGGTGTGAGGGGGTTGTAGTGGCCGCCCGCAAGAAGCTCAACGCCGGCAAGAAGATCGTGGTGACCGGGCCGTTCGCGGCCGGCAAGACCACGCTCATCCGCACCATCAGCGAGATCACCGTGCTGTCGACCGAGAAGGACATCACCGACGACACCCGGTCCCGCAAGACCGAGACGACCGTCGCGATGGACTTCGGCCGCATCACGATCGACCGCGACCTCGTGCTCTACCTGTTCGGCACGCCCGGCCAGGAACGCTTCGACTTCATGTGGGAGATCCTCGGCGAGGGGATGCTCGGCTACGTCCTCATGCTCGACTCCACCCGACCGGAGTCGGCGGAGGAGGCGCGGACCATCCTGGAGGCGTTCCGCCGGATGGCGCGGGTGCCGTTCGTCGTCGCCCTGAACCGCTCGCACGGCATCGACCCGGCCGAGGAGGCGCGGGTCCGCGAGATCCTCGACGTCGACCCGGACGTGCCGGTCGTGCCGTGCGACGCGACCGACCGGGAGAGCGTGAAGGCCGTCCTGCTCGCGCTGCTCTACGCCGTCCTCGACTCCCTCGACGCCGAACCCGCCCGGGCCTGACGATGCGCTGGCCCTGGCGCCGCGGCCGCCGCGCCGCGGGGCGCGTGGTGTTCATCGGGACGTCGCCGTTCGACGTCGCGCAGGTCATCGCGTCCGTCCCCACGCCGTCGCCGGTCGTGTCCGCCTGGGTGCCGGAGCCCGACCCCGAGCCGGAGCCGGAGGCCGAGACGGCCGGGGTGCAGCTCGGCTTCGCCGACGGCACCACGATGACGCTCGCCGACGACGACCCCCGTGCCGTGGCGCTGCGCGCGCTCGCCACCCGCCTCACCGTCGGCGAGCCGGCCCGAACGTAGGGTGGGTGCGTGCAGCACGCGCCCCCGCCGGTCGCCGTCGTCGTCCCGACGTGGAACGGCCGCGACCTGCTGCGCGACTGCCTCCGCGCGCTGGCCGCGCAGGACGTCCCGGCCGCCGAGGTCGTGGTCGTCGACAACGGCTCCACCGACGGCACGCGCGAGCTGCTGGCGGCGGAGTTCCCGGACGTGCGGCTGGTCGCGTTCGACCGCAACAGCGGCTTCGCGCCCGCCGTCAACGCCGGCATCCGCGCGACGAGCACGCCATGGGTCGCCCTGCTCAACAACGACGCCCTGCCCGACCCGGACTGGCTCGGCACCCTCGCGCGCGAGGCGGCCGCGGCGGGGGAGCGGACGGCGTTCCTGACGTCGAAGATCGTCTCGCTGGACGGGACGCTGCTCGACTCGGCCGGCGACTACCTCGACAACAGCCTGGCGGCGGGCCAGCGCGGGCACCGCGAGCCCGACGACGGGCGGTACGACGCGCCGGAGGAGGTGTTCTCCGGCTGCGGCGGCGCCACCCTCTACCGGCGGTCGGCGCTGGACGCGCTCGGCGGCTTCGACGAGCGGTTCTTCGCCTACTACGAGGACGTCGACCTGTCGTTCCGCGCGCGGCTGGCCGGCCTCACCGGCCTTTACGTCCCCACCGCGCGGGTGCGGCACCACGTCAGCGCGACGAGCGCGCGGCAGCCCGGCATGAAGCGGTACCTGTCGACGCGCAACTCGTGGTTCCTCGTCGGCAAGAACGTCCCCGGCCCGGTGCTGCGCGCGCAGCTCCCGAACCTCCTGCTCCGCCAGGTGCTGTGGCTGGTGTCGGCGGCGCGCGAGGGGGAGCTCGCCGCCGCGCTGCGCGGGCACCTCGCCGCGCTGCGGGCGCTGCCGTGGCTGCTCGCCCGGCGCCGGGAGATCCAGCGGGGCGCGGTGCTGCGGCCGGAGGAGGTCGCCGCGTGGCTGCGGCCCGCGCGGATGAAGGAGCGGGTCGGCGAGGTCGCGTTGAAGGGGCTGGGCTGGGGCGACGCGCTCGCGCCCGGGGCGCCGTTCAACCCGGACGCCGCCGCGCGCTACGACGTGGCGGTGCGGGTGGTGGAGGCGACCGACCCGAAGCGCGTGCTCGAGGTCGGCTCCGGCACCGGCGGGCTGGCCGAGTACGCGCGGCCGCCGCTGCTCGTCGGCACCGACCTCGACTTCGCGGCGACGAGCGACCGGGACGGCAGCGGCCTGGTGCCGGTGCGCGCGTCGGCGGTGGCGCTGCCGTTCGCGGACGGGGCGTTCGACCTGGTCGTGTCGATGGACATGCTCGAGCACGTGCCGCGCCCCGACCGCGCGCGCGTGGTCGCGGAGCTGCTGCGCGTGGCGCGGCCGGGTGCCGTCGTCGTCTGCGGCGTCCCGGCCGGACGCGCCGCCGAACGCGCCGACCGCTGGCTGGACGCGCTGCACACCGCGCGGCGGGGCGAGCCGCACCCGTGGGTGCGCGAGCACCTCGACCTCGGCCTGCCAGGGCGCGGCGAGCTGGTGCGGGCGTTCCGCGACGTGGGCGCGCGGAAGGTCGTCGTGCGCGGCAACGTCAACGTCGCCGTGTGGCGGCTGATGCACCGCGTGCTGGAGTCCGACGACCCGGGGCTGCTCGCCCGCCGGGCGACGCTGGCGCTGGCCCGCCGGGTCGCGGTCGGGCCGTACTACCGCACGGTCGTCGAAGCCGTGCGATGAGCGAGGTGCCGGAGTCCGGCGCGCTGCTCGTGCTGCGGAGCACGGCGTGGCAGTGGGCGTTCAAGGCGGTCACGCTCGCGCTCGGGTTCGTGTCCATCTCGCTCGTCACGCGGCTGCTCGGCCCCGGCGACTACGGGCGGGTCGGCGTCGCGACGACCTACGTCGGGTTCGTCGTCGCGCTGTCCGACCTCGGGCTGCCGACCATCGTCGCGCGCGACGTGGCCCGCGCGCCGGACGCGCTGCGCGGGCACGTGACGACCGCGACGTGGGGCCGCGCTCTGCTGTTCGTGCCGACGTACGCGCTCGCGCTCGCGGTGGCGGTGCCGCTGTACCGGCACGACCCGGTGGTGCTCGGCGCGATCGCGATCGGCCTGCTCATGCTGCTGCCGAGCGCGGTCACGTCGACGCTGGCGGCGGTGCTCCAGGTGCAGGCGCGGCTGCACGTCGCCGCCGCGCTGGAGCTGGGCGCGCGGGCGGTCACCGTCGCCGCCACGGTCGCCGTGCTGCGCAACGGCGGCGGCGTGCGCGGCGTCGTCGTCGTCATGGTGGCCGTCACGGCGCTGCACTGCGCGGTCGTCGTGCGGCTGCTGGCCCGCCACCTCGGCGGGTGGTCGGCGTGGGACGGCGGGTCGTTCCGCCGGCTGGTGCGGGCGGCGTTGCCGCTCGGGGTCGCCGTGGTGCTGAACTCCCTCTACTTCCGGATGGACACCATCGTCCTGTCGCTGCTGCGGCCGGCCGCCGACGTCGGCGTCTACGTCGCGGCGTACCGCGTGATGGAGCTGATGCTGGTCTTCCCGTCGCTGTTCGCGGCGGCGGCGCTGCCGCTGCTGTCGCGCGCCGCGACCGGCGGCGACCGGCTGATGCCGCTCGTCGCGAAGTGCCTGCGGCTCGTCGTGACGATCCTGCTGCCGCTCACCGTCGTCGTCGCGGTCGACGCCCGGCGCATCCTCGTGCTGCTGGGCGGCAGCGCGTTCGCGCCGGGCGAGGCGGCGATGCGGGTGCTCGCGTTCGCGGCGCTGGTGAGCGGGCTCAACATCGTGCTCGGGCTGGCGATCGTCGCGCTGGACCGGCAGGGCCGCGCGCTGTGGCTCAACGTCGGCGCCCTCACCCTCAACGTCGTCCTCAACCTGGCGCTGGACCGGCGCGGCGGGCCGCCGGTCGCCGCCGCGCTCACGCTCGGCTGCGAGGCGCTGGTCGTCGTGGGCGCGTCGCTGGTGGTGCGGCGGGCGACCGGCTCGCTGCCGTCGGTGCCGTACCTCGGCCGGCTGCTGGTCTGCGCGGCGGCCGCCGCGGGCGTGCTGGCCCTGCTGCCGGGCGGGCTCGGAGTGGTGCCGCGCGGGCTCGCCGTCGGTGTCGCGTACGCCGGGCTGCTGCTAATGACCCGGGCGGTCACCGTCGAGGACGTGCGGCTGCTGCGGGCGGCGGCATGACCCGCTGGGGCGCGTCGCTCGTGCTGTTCCACACCGACCCCGCGCTGGCCGCGCGCTGCGTCGCCGCGCTGCGCGCGCAGGATCCGCCGCCGGAGCGGGTGCACGTCGTGTGCAACGACGACGCGGCCGGCGCCGGCGCGGCCGACCTGGCCGGCGTCACCGTCGAGGCGCACGCCGCGAACCTCGGCTACGCCGGCGGCCACAACGCCGCCCTGGCCGCGCTGTTCGCGGCCGGCCTGGACGCGGTGCTCGTCGTCAACCCGGACGCCGTACCGGCGCCGGACGCGGTCGCCCGGCTCGCGGCGTTCACCGGCGACCGGGCGGTGCTGGCCGGGCCGCTGCTGGAGCTGCTCCGCCCGGACGGCACGCCGGAGGGGCTGGTCGACAGCGCCGGCATCCGCTGGACCGCCTCGGCCCGGCACCTCGACGCGCGGCAGGGGTCGCCGCTGGCGAACGCCCCGGTCGCGCCGGCCGAGGTCGCCGGCATCTCCGGCGCCTGCCTCTGGGTGACCCGGGCCGCGTACGAGCGGGTCGTGGCGGCGTCGGGGGAGTTCTTCGACGAGGAGTTCGTCGCCTACCGCGAGGACGCCGAGCTCGGCTTCCGCGCGCGGCTGCTCGGCGTGCCGTCCTGGCTGGTCCCGGACGCCCGGGTGGGGCACGGCCGCGCGCTGCGCGGCACCACCCGCGCCGTCGCGCCGCACGTCAACCGGCTCGGCGTGCAGAACCGCTTCCTCATCGCGTTCAAGTACGGCCGCCGCCGCCCCGGCCGGCTGCCCGCCGCGCTGGCCCGCGACGCCGTCGTGGTCGCCGCCGTGCTGCTGCGCGAACGCTCCTCGCTGCCCGGCCTGCGCCGCGCCTGGGCGCTGCGCGGGACGCAGCGCGCCAAGGGCCGCCGCGTCCTCGCCGCCTCCGCGGAGCGTGCCGCCGCAGCCCCTACGCTCGACGCGTGATCCCCGCGCTGCGGCTGCGCCGCCGTTCCGACCTGCCGCTCGCGGCGGTCGACGCGGCCGTCGCGCTGCTGGCCTGCCTGGTGGCGTACCGGCTGCGGTTCGAGGGCGTCGCGGTGCCGGAGCCGTTCGCGCGCCGGTACCGCGTCGCGTCGGCGGCCGTCGCCGTCACCTGGGTGGTCGCCGCGCGGGCGAGCGGGCTGTACCGCCGGGCCGCGCTGCGCCGAGGCGTCTCGCTGGTGGGGGAGGCGTTCCAGGGCGCGCTCGCCGTCGGCGCGCTGACCGCGATCGGCAACGCCCTGCTCGCCGGCGGCGACCTCTCCCGCGCGTGGATCGGGCTGGTCACGCTCGGCCTGCTGCTCGGCGGCGTCGCCGCGCGCCGGCTGATCCGGGCGCTGCGGCGGGCGCTGGTGCCGTTCGGGCTGTTCCTCGAACGCTATGCCGTCGTCGGCGACGACCTGCCCGCGCGCCGGCTCGTGGGGGACCTGTCCCGCGCGCCGGGGGCGCCGTTCCGGGTGGTGGGGACGTTCCCGGCGGCGACGCCGCCGGAGGAGCTGGTCGCCCGCGCCCGGCAGCAGCGCCTCGACGGCCTGGTACTGCCGGACGGCTCGCTGTCGCACCACGAGACGGGCCGGCTCGCCGCCGCGCTCTCCGGCGCCGGCGTCGACGTGCTCATCGCGCCGGGCATCGGCGGGCTGGAGCTGCGCGTCGCGCGGATCGTCATGCTGCACGGCGTCCCGCTGCTCGCCGCCGCCGGCCTGACGCCGCGGCGCCGCGGCGTCCGCGCCCGCTCCCGCGAGGGGCGCGCGCGGCAGCGCGGCGTCGCGATCCTCGGCACCCGCGGCATCCCCGCCAACTACGGCGGGTTCGAGACGTTCGCCGAGAACCTCGCCACCCGCCTGGTCAACCGCGGCGTCCCCGTCACCGTCTACTGCCGCAGCCACTACGCCACCGAGCGCGGCGCGTGGCGCGGCATCCGGCTCGTCACGCTGCCGACCGTCCGCAACAAGTACCTCGACACGGTCGTGCACACCGCGCTGTCCGCGCTGCACCTCGTCACGCGCACGCGCGTCCGCGACGTCGTCCTCTGCAACGCCGCCAACGCGCCCGTGCTGCTGCCGTTGCGGCTGTTCCGGCGCCGGGTGGTGCTCAACGTCGACGGCCTGGAGTGGCGGCGCGGCAAGTGGGGCGTCGCGGGGCGCACGTGGTACCGGCTGGGCGAGTGGCTGTCGGTGCGGCTCGCGTCGGTGCTGGTGACCGACGCCGACGAGGTGCGGACGTACTACCGGGTCCGCCACGACACCGACTCGGTGATGATCCCGTACGGCGCCGACCAGCTCGCCCGCGGCTCGGTCGCGGTGCCGGAGGCGGTGCCGGTCGAGCCGGACGGCTACGCGCTCTACGTCTCCCGCTGGGAGCGCGAGAACAACCCGGTGCTCGTCGCCGCGGCGCACGCGACGTCCGGCGTCGGGCTGCCGCTCGTCATGCTCGGGCAGGCGACGTACGACGACGGGCTGGACGCCGAGGTCCGCGCCGCGGCCGCGCCGCACGCGCTGCTGCCCGGCGCGCTCTACGGCGACGCGTACCAGGGGCTCCAGGCCAACGCCCGCTGCTACGTCCACGCCACCGAGGTCGGCGGCACCCACCCCGCGCTGATCGAGGCGCTCGGCGCCGGCAACCTCTGTCTCGTCATGGACACGCCGGAGAACCGCGAGGTCGTCGGCGAGCACGGCCGGTACTTCGCCGACGCCGCCGGGCTGGCCGCGCTGCTGCGCGAGGTCGTCGCGCTGCCGCCCGCCGAGCTGGCCCGCCGCCGCGAGGCGGCGCGGGCATATGCCGCGGACCGGTACTCGTGGGACACCGTCGCCGGCGCGTACGCGGACCTGCTGGAGTAAAGCCGTTAGGCCGAACGGCCGATAGGTCGGGTGTGACCGCCGTCGACGCGCGCCCGGAGCCGGCCGCCCAGCCCGCCCCGCCGCCCGTCGCGTCGCGGCGGGCCGAGGCGTTGCCGGCCGCCGCGCTGGCGGTCGCCTGGCTCGGCCTGGTCGCCGTCTCCGTCCGCGGCGGCGGCCGCGACCGCAACGCCGTCCTCCTCGGCCTGCTCACGCTCGTGCCCGCCCTGCTCGTGCTCCGCCCCGACCGGCACGTCCCGCGCCGGGCCTGGGCGGCCGCCGCGGCCGTCCCCGCCGCCGCCGTGCTGTCCTGCCTGCTCGCGCCGCGCGCCTGGGCCGGTGCCGGCGAGGTCGCGGTCTGGGCCTACGCGGCGCTCGCGTTCGGCACCGTCCGCGCCTACGCCACCACCGCGCGCCGCCGCGCCGCCGTCGGGCTCGCCGTCGCCGCGCTCGGCGCCCACCAGGTCTACGCCGCCCTCACGCCGTGGCTCGGCGGCGGCGACCCGGCGCGACCGATGATCGGGACGTTCTACTGGCACAACCAGTTCGCCGTGTGGGTGGCCGCCGCCGGCCTCGCGGGCGGCGCCGCCGCCCTGCTCGCCCGCCGGTGGAGCGCGACCGGCGGGGGAGCGGCGTTCGCGCTCTGCGCCGCCGGTGTCGTGCTGTCCACCAGCCGGGCCACGCTCGGCCTCGCCGCGCTGCTCTGGCTCGCGCTCGGCGCCGCCGCCGTCCGCGCCCGCGGCGCGCGTGCCGCCGCCCGCTGGGCCGGGTCCACCGTCGCCGCCGCCGCGCTCGCCACGCTGCTCGCCAGCCCGCTCGTCTTCGGCGACGCGGGGGGCGGGGCGTTCGACGCGACCGCCCGGCGCGGCGCCGGCCAGAGCGTCGAGGGCAACGCCGGCTACCGCCTCGACTACTGGCGCGCCGCGCTCGCCGTCACCGCCGAGCACCCGCTCGTCGGCACCGGCGCCGGGGGGTACAAGACCGCCGCGCTCGACCACCTGCCCGCCGGGATGCAGGGGTCGCCGTTCGTGCACAACGGCGTCCTCCAGGGCGCCGCCGAGGGCGGCCTGCCGCTCGGCCTCGCGCTCGCCGCCGCCGTCGCGCTCGGCGCACTCGCGGCCCTCCGGCGGGTGCCGGAAGCGTTGCGCCGCAACGACTTCGGCGCGCTTGGGCTGGCCGCCGCCGCGCTCGTGCTGCTCGGCCACGCGCTGCTCGACTTCGACACGACCTACCCCGCGCTGCCGGTGCTCGCCGCCGTCGCGGCCGGCGGCCTCGGCGCTCGCACCGCCGCCCGCACCGCCGCGCGGGGCGTCCCCCGGGCCGCGCTCGCGCTGCTGCTCGTCACCGGCGTCGCCACCGCCGCCGCCGACGACGCCGTCCGCGCCGCCACCGGGCACGTCGCCCCGGAGAACGCCGCCGCCGCGCGCGCGGCGTTCGCCGCCGAGCGCATGCCCGACCCGCGCGTCGCCGGCACCGTGCTGCTCGCCGCGCTGCCCGAGCACCCCGGCCAGGAGGGGCTGCGGCTGCCCGAGGACGTCGTCCGCCGCGCGCTCCGCGAGACCGCCGAGGCCGCGCGCGTCGACGCCGGGCTCGCGCTGCGCCGCCTCGAGGCCGAGGCGCTGCTCGGCGACACCCGCGCCCCCGACCGCGCCGCCGCGATCGCCGCGCCGCGCGCCACCCGGCGGCCGTTCCTCGTCACCCTGCACGCCGACGTGCTCGCCGCCGCCGGCCGGCCCGGCGAGGCCGCCGCGCTCGTCCTCGGCGACGTCCGCACCCGCGCCACCCCCGGGTACCCGCGACCCGCCGAGGTCTGGGAGCAGGTCGCGTACCTGCTCCGCAACGACGCCGGCCCGGCCGCCGCCTGCGCCGCCGGCGCCGCCGAGGCGGCGTTCGGACCCGCCCCCGCACCCCTCGCCGCCGCCGTCGCGGCCGCCCGCCGCGCGGAGCCGTGCCGGTGAGCGCCGTGTCGCCCAGGGGCGGGTTCAGCGACCACCGTTCCCGGCCGATGAGTCGTAGGACACCCGGCCCCCGCGCGCGAGAGGGACGTTCGTGAAGCAGCTCGGCGACATCCTGCTGGAGGGCGGGCTGCTCACGCCCGACCAGCTCCAGCAGGCCGTCGTGGAGCAGCAGCGGGTCGGCAAGTCCCTCGGCCGCGTCCTGGTCGAGCTCGGCATGGTCACCGAGAGCCAGCTCGTCGCCTCACTCGCGCAGCAGATCGGGCTCCAGTTCGTCGACCTCACCGAGTACTCGATCGACCCGTCCGCCGCCGCGCTCGTGCCCGACCCCGTGTCGCGGCGCCACACCGCGCTGCCCATCGGCTTCGAGGACGGCCGCCTCGTCGTCGCCATGGCCGACCCGGCCAACGTCTTCGCCGTCGACGACATCCGCTCCATCACCGGCCACGAGGTCAAGGCGGTCGTCGCCACCAAGGCCGACGTCCTCAACGCGATCAACCGCCTGCACCGCATGGACAACGACATCGAGGACCTCACGGCCACCCTCGACGTCGGCGACGACAGCCTGGACGAGCTGTCCAAGGTCAAGGAGATCGTCGACGACGCGCCGATCGTCAAGTTCGTGAACCTGCTCATCACGCAGGCGATCCAGGACCGCGCCTCGGACATCCACATCGAGCCGGGCGAGCGCGACATGCGCGTCCGCTTCCGCATCGACGGCGTGCTGCACGAGATCATGCGCTCGCCCAAGACCATCCAGTCCGGCGTGATCTCCCGCCTGAAGATCATGGCCGACATCAACATCGCCGAACGCCGCATCCCGCAGGACGGGCGCATGTCCGTCAACGCGAACGGCAAGAAGATCGACCTGCGCGTCGCGACCCTCCCCACCGTGTGGGGCGAGAAGGTCGTCATGCGAATCCTGGACAACTCCACCGCGATGCTGAAGCTCGCCGACCTCGGCTTCATGCCGGACAACTTCAGCCGCTACGAGGAGTCGTTCACCAAGCCCTACGGCATGATCCTCGTCACCGGCCCCACCGGCTCCGGCAAGTCGACGACGCTCTACGCCACCCTCAACATCGTCAACACCCCCGACCGCAACACCATCACCGTCGAGGACCCGGTCGAGTACCGCCTCCCCGGCATCAACCAGGTGCAGGTCAACGCGAAGGCCGGCCTGACCTTCGCCGCCGCCCTCCGGTCGATCCTGCGGTCCGACCCCGACATCGTGCTCATCGGCGAGATCCGCGACCACGAGACCGCGCAGATCGCCATCGAGGCGGCGTTGACGGGTCACCTCGTCCTCTCCACGCTGCACACCAACGACGCCCCCTCCGCCATCAACCGGCTCATCGAGATGGGCATCGAGCCGTTCCTCGTCGGCTCCGCCCTCGACTGCGTCCTCGCGCAACGCCTCGCCCGCCGCCTCTGCCCGAAGTGCAAGGAGGCGTACCAGCCCACCGAGGAGTCGCTCGTCCACGCGCGGTTCCCGTGGACCCCCGGCGAGCCGATCCCCACGCTGTACCGGCCCGTCGGGTGCTCCGCCTGCTCGAAGACGGGCTACAAGGGGCGGATGGCGTTGCACGAGGTGATGACGGTGTCCGAGGACGTGGAGCGGCTTGCCGTCGAGCGCCGGTCCGCCGACGAGATCGGGCGCGTCGCCCGCGCCCAGGGGATGTCCACCTTGCGCCACGACGGCATGCAGAAGGTCCTGCTCGGCCACACGTCGCTGGAGGAGATCCTCCGCGTCGTGGTGTGAACCACCGGTCGCCAGGGCATCCGGTGCCGTTCGGGCTAGGGCGCCCTTCGGGCGCTTTAGTCGCCCGAACGACACCGCATGCCCTGGCGACCTCCGTCCCCGCATGACCCACTCTCGGCCCCCGCCGATCGGCTCGTTGCACGCCGCCGAACGGCTCAAGGGGGTCATGTGGGGTGCCGATGCTCCGTTCGGAAAGTGGCGCCCGGTGCAGGCCGGGTGTGCCGACGTGGGAAGGGATGCGAGCGTGAGCTCTCAGGGGTCCGGCGATTCGTTCTTCGCCGCAACGCCGCCGGTCGCGGCGCCGTCGCCGCTCGACCCGGCGTGGCAGCCGCCGGGGGCCGCCCAGGCAGCGCCGCCGCCGCCCGCGCCGCCGCTCGTGCCGCCCGTCGCGCCCCCCGCGCCGGTCGCCGCGCCCGTCGCGCCCGCGCCGTACGCGGCCGCCCCGGCAGCGCCGCCCGCGCCGCCCTACGCGGCTCCCGCCCCGCCCCCGCCCGCCCCCGCGCCGCCGGCCCCGCCGGTGCCCGCGGAGGAGCCGGTGGCGGAGGACCGCGAGAAGGCGTTCGTCCGCAGCGCGCTCGAGGAGGACAGCCGCGAGGAGGGCATCTTCCTCAACGACCTGCTCGTCCACGTGCTCGACAGCGGCGGCTCCGACCTGCACCTGACCGCCGGCGCCCGCCCGACGATCCGCGTCCACGGCCACCTCCAGGCGCTCGAGGACTACCCCGTCCTCACGCCGCCGGTGCTCCAGAAGATGCTCTACGCGATCATCACGCAGAAGCAGCGGGAACGGTTCGAGGAGGAGCTGGAGCTCGACTTCGCCTACGCGGTCCCGGGCAAGGCGCGGTTCCGCACCAACATCTACCGCCAGCGCGACTCCGTCGGCGCGGCGTTCCGCCTCATCCCGTACGAGATCAAGAAGCTCGAGGACCTCGGCATCCCGCCGACCGCCGCGAACTTCGCGATGCTGCCGCGCGGCTTCGTGCTCGTCACCGGCCCCACCGGCTCCGGCAAGAGCACCACGCTCGCCAGCCTCCTGGACCTGGCGAACCGCCAGCGCCGCGACCACATCATGACCGTCGAGGACCCGATCGAGTTCCTGCACCGTCACCAGCAGAGCCTGGTCAACCAGCGCGAGGTGGGGGAGGACACCCACTCTTTCCAGAACGCGCTGAAGCACGTGCTGCGGCAGGACCCCGACATCATCCTGGTCGGCGAGATGCGCGACCTGGAGACCATCTCGGTGGCGCTCACCGCCGCCGAGACCGGCCACCTGGTCTTCGCCACCCTGCACACGCAGGACGCCGCCCAGACGATCGACCGCATCATCGACGTCTTCCCGCCGCACCAGCAGCAGCAGGTGCGCGTCCAGCTCGCCGGCGCGTTGCAGGGCATCGTCGCCCAGCAGCTCTGCCGCACCGCCGACGGCAAGGGCCGCGTCGTCACCGCCGAGGTGCTCGTCGCCACGCCCGCCATCCGCAACCTCATCCGCGAGGGCAAGACGCACCAGATCTACTCGGCGATGCAGGCGGGTGCGAAGTTCGGCATGCAGACGATGGACCAGCACCTCGCCGACCTCGTCAAGAAGGGCCGGGTCACGTACGAGACCGGCCTGGAGAAGTGCCACCACGTCGAGGACTTCAACCGGCTCTGCGGCCGGGCCTGAGAGGAACGCAGATGGCAACGACGTACGCCTACAAGGTCCGGGACCGTTCCGGCAAGGTCGTCAGCGGCACCCTCGACGCCGACAACGCGGCCGCGGTCGCCACGAAGCTGAAGGGGATGGGCTACGCGCCCGTCTCCATCGACGAGGCGAACAAGGGCGGGCTCAACTCCGACATCAAGATCCCGGGCCTGGGCGCGAAGAAGGTCAAGCTCCGCGACCTCGCGATCATGTCGCGCCAGTTCGCGACGATGATCAACTCCGGCCTGTCGCTGCTGCGCGCGCTGAACATCCTCTCCGAGCAGACCGACAACCCCGAGCTCGCCCGCGTCCTCGGCGAGGTCCGCAACGACGTCGAGACCGGCAACGCGCTCTCCTCCGCGCTGGCCAAGCACCCGAAGGTCTTCCCGCCGCTCATGGTCAACATGACCAAGGCCGGAGAGGTCGGCGGCTTCCTCGACTCGGTCATGGTGCAGATCGCCGAGAACTACGAGTCCGAGGTCAAGCTGCGCGGCAAGGTGAAGGCGGCCATGACCTACCCGGTCGTGGTGTTCATCCTCGCCATCCTCATGTGCTTCGTGATGCTGATCTTCATCGTGCCGGTCTTCGCGAAGATGTTCGCCGACCTCGGCAGCACGCTGCCGGCGCCGACCCGCCTGCTCGTGTTCATCAGCAGCCAGCTCCGGACGTTCCTGCCGATCCTGGTCGTCGCGATGATCGGCGGCGGCGTCGCGTGGCGGCGGACGAAGCACACCGAACGCGTCCGCAACGTCGTCGACCCGCTGAAGCTCAAGGCGCCGGTGTTCGGCAAGCTGTTCCAGAAGATCGCGCTGAGCCGCTTCGCGCGGAACCTCGGCACGATGATGCGTTCCGGCGTCCCGATCCTCCAGAGCCTCGACATCGTCGCCGACACCACCGGCAACGTCGTGCTGGCCCGCGCCATCCGCGACGTCCAGGAGAGCGTCCGCACCGGCGAGGCGCTCGCGAAGCCGCTCGAGAACCACCCGGTGTTCCCGCCGATGGTCGTGCAGATGATGGCGGTCGGCGAGGACACCGGCGCGCTCGACACCATGCTGCTCAAGATCAGCCAGTTCTACGACCAGGAGGTCGAGGCGACGACCGAGTCGCTGACCGCGCTGATCGAGCCGCTGATGATCGCGTTCCTCGGCGGCATGGTCGGGTCGATGATCGTGGCGCTGTACATGCCGATCTTCAAGGTCTTCGACCTGGTCAAGTAGCACCCGCTTCCGACAGGAGGGGCCGCCCCGCGGGGCGGCCCCTCCTTCGTGTCCGGGACCTTGGGCCTCACCCGTCCGGACCACCCGAAATAGCCCGCGCTCGATGCTCAAGCCACAGCCGCTCGCGGACGAAGTAACAGGTGTCATCGAGCCGCAAGGCCAAGCAAGGGCACACCCGTCGAGAGGCGGGGTCGCAAAGCCAAGGGACCGCGGGGGACCGGTCGGCCTGGCTGCCTCGGCCGGCACCTCCCACCGGAGGAGCCGCGCGAGGGATCAGCACCATCCGCGCGGCTCACATACCTGGTCCGAGGAAGGACAAGAGCCCAATGCTCGCTCGTCTGCGCAAGGTCGAGGACGAGGGTGGCTTCACCCTCATCGAGCTCCTCGTCGTCATCATCATCATCGGCATCCTCGCCGCGATCGCGATCCCGTCGTTCCTGAGCCAGCGCAAGAAGGGCTGGGAG
>DASTMB010000048.1 GCA_035714365.1 Mycobacteriales bacterium
CGCGCTCCTTTAGTCGCGCGACCCACTCACCGCACCGCCCCCACTCTCACCGCCGTCCCCGGTTTCTCGCCCCCGCCCCTGCCCGGGCCGCCGCGTCCGCCCCGCCGATCGGCCCCGGGACGTGCCGAAACCCGGGTCGCCTTTGGTTCCATCGAGGGCTTCCCCGTCCCTCGGCGTTGTCTACTCGGCCACCCGGGTCTCGCGGCACACGCGCCGCGCGACACCCGGTTCGGAGAGGGATGAGGTGTCGGCCGCGACGTGGGCCGCGGGCCAAGTTAGTAGGCGGGGCCGCCCCCGTCAACGGGTCGGAGTGCCCTGCGGCGCAGGCGATCTTGGCCGGTCGGCGCGGCGTAGGGTCGGTGGCATGAACGCGCCGCGCGAGTCGTTCCACATGACCCCCGACGAGTTCCGCGCGCACGGCCGCGCGGTCGTCGACTGGATCGCCGACTACCTGGAGCACGTCGGCGACCTCCCCGTCGCGAGCACCGTCGAGCCCGGCGCGATCCGGGCCGCGCTGCCGGCGCACCCGCCCGAGCACGGCGAGCCGTTCGAGGCGATGCTGCGCGACGTCTCCGACGTCGTCGTGCCCGGGCTGGTGCACTGGCAGTCGCCGCGGTTCTTCGGGTTCTTCCCCTGCAACGGCTCCGGGCCGGCGATTCTCGGCGACCTGCTGTCCACCGGGCTCGGCGTGCAGGGCATGCTCTGGGCCACCAGCCCCGCCGCCACCGAGATCGAGACGCACGTCCTCGACTGGCTCGCCGAGCTGCTCGCGCTGCCGGAGCGGTTCCGCTCCACCGGCAGCGGCGGCGGCGTCATCCAGGACAGCGCGTCCAGCGCGACCCTCTGCGCGCTGCTCGCCGCCCGCGAGCGGGCCGGCGCCTCGTACGGCCGCCTCACCGGCTACACGTCCACCCAGGCGCACTCCTCGGTCGAGAAGGCGTGGCGCATCGCCGGCCTCGACCCGGCCACCCTGCGGCAGGTCCCGGTCGACGCGACGTACGCGATGCGCCCCGACGCGCTGCGCGACCTCCTCGCCGCCGACGTCGCCGCCGGGCTCACCCCCGCGTTCGTCTCCGCCACCGTCGGCACCACCTCCTCGAACGCCATGGACCCGCTCGGGCCGGTCGGCGCCGCCGCGCGGGAGCACGGCGCCTGGCTGCACGTCGACGCGGCGATGTCGGGGACGGCGGCGTTGTGCGAGGAGTTCCGCTGGATCCACGACGGCCTCGACGGCGCCGACTCGTACTGCGTCAACCCGCACAAGTGGATGTTCACCAGCTTCGACTGCGACGCGTTCTACGTCGCCGACCGGGCCGCGCTGACCCGCGCGCTGTCGATCGTGCCGGAGTACCTCCGCAACGCCGCCTCCGAGAGCGGCGCGGTGGTCGACTACCGCGACTGGCAGGTGCCGCTGGGGCGGCGGTTCCGGGCGCTGAAGCTGTGGTTCGTGATCCGCCACTACGGCGCCGAGGGGCTGCGCCACCACGTCCGCGAGCACGTCCGGCTCGCGCACGAGCTGGCCGGCTGGGTGGGCCGCGAGCCGCGGCTGGTGCTGTCGGTCGACGCGCCGCTGAACCTCGTCTGCTTCCGGCACGCCCGCGGCGACGAGGCCACGCAGCGGCTGCTCGACGGCATCAACGCCTCCGGCCGCGCCTACGTCACCCACACCCGGCTCGGCGGCGACCTCACGATCCGCGTCTGTGTCGGCGCCACCCAGACCCGGCGCGAGCACGTGGACGACCTGCGCGCGCTCATCACCGGCCTGCTCGATAACGAACGGGTTACGCCGCGCGCCGCGGCGGGCTAGGCTGGCGCGAGGGCGCGGCGGGGGCGGGCCACCGCAGGAGCAGTCGCAGAGGGAGGTCCGTTGTCGCGTCCGGCCGTCACCGTCCGCCGCGCCACCACGCGTGACGTCCCCGCGCTGGTGAGCCTGCTCCAGCAGCTCCAGGGGGAGGGGCCGCGCCGCCGCGGCAACGGCGCCGACTCGCCCGAGTCCGCCGCCGGCCGGGTCGAGCTCGCGCTCGCCGACGAGAGCCGCCGCGTGCTCGTCGCCGTGTTCGAGGACGAGATCATCGGCATGGCCCAGCTCTCCCGCACCCGCCCGTCGCTGCTCGCCGACGCGTCGTCGGTCGAGCTGTCCGCGATGTGCGTCGCCGACGGCCACCGCCGCCGCGGCGCCGGCAAGGCGCTGGTCACCGCCGCCGTCGCGTACGCCGAGGAGCTGGCGGTCGACAGCGTGGTCGTCAGCGTGTTCCCGCAGCACCGCGAGGCGAACCGGTTCTACGCCCGCCTCGGCTTCGCGCCGCTCGTCGTCCGCCGCGTCGCCAGCGTCAGCGCGCTGCGCCGCCGGCTCGGCTCGCCGGAGGGCCGGGCCGCGCTGCTGCGCCGCGAGCTGCACGTGCCCGGGCGCTCCTCGCTCGGCCGTCGCCTCAGCCGCCCCGCCGCGGTCCCCGTCAAGCGTCCCTGAGCGCGCAGGTCAGCCGGGCCGTGCAGACCAGCCGGCCCTCGTCGTCCGTGATCGTCACCTGCCAGGTCGCCACCGTCCGCCCCTGGTGGAGCGGCGTCGCCGTCCCGGTCACCGTGCCGGAGCGCACCCCGCGGTGGTGGGTGGCGTTGATGTCGACCCCCACTGGGAACGCGCCGCCCGGCGAGCGCAGCGCCGCCCCCACCGAGCCGAGCGTCTCCGCCAGCACGCAGGACGCGCCGCCGTGCAGCAGGCCGTACGGCTGGGTGTTCCCCTCGACCGGCATCGTCCCGACGACCCGGTCAGGCGTCGCCTCGACGATCCGGATGCCCATCCGCTCCCCGAGCGCCCCGCCCGCGTTCTCCGTCACAGGGCCACCCTAGGATGCTGGGCATGGACGAGGAACGCCGCCGACTGCTCCTGCTGGACGGCCACTCGCTGGCCTACCGGGCGTTCTTCGCGCTCCCGGTGGAGAACTTCTCCACCACGACCGGCCAGCCGACCAACGCCGTCTACGGCTTCACGTCGATGCTCATCAACGTCATCCGCGACGAGCAGCCGACGCACATCGCGGTCTGCTTCGACCTGTCGGCGCCGACGTTCCGGCACGAGGCGTACGCGGAGTACAAGGCGACGCGCAGCGAGACGCCGACCGACTTCCGCGGCCAGGTATCGCTGATCCGCGAGGTGCTGGAGGCGCTGCGCATCCCGACCGTCGAGGCGCCCGGCTACGAGGCCGACGACGCGATCGCGACGCTCGCCTGCCAGGCGCGCGACCAGGGCTTCGACGTGCTGATCGTCACCGGCGACCGCGACGCGTACCAGCTCGTCGACGACAGCATCACCGTGCTGATGACCCGCAAGGGGATCAGCGACATGACGCGGTTCACGCCGGCCGAGGTGATGGCCAAGTACGGCCTGACGCCGAGCCAGTACCCCGACTTCGCGGCGCTGCGCGGCGACCCGAGCGACAACCTGCCGAACATCCCCGGCGTCGGCGAGAAGACCGCGATCAAGCTGGTCCAGCAGTTCGGCGACCTCAACGCCCTCTGCGACCGGGTGGACGAGATCCCCGGCAAGACCGGCAACGCCGTCCGCGAGCACCTGGCCAACGTCATGCGCAACCGCGAGCTCACCGAGCTGCGCCGCGACGTGCCGTTGCGGGTCGGGCCGGAGGACCTGCGGATGGGGCCGTGGGACCGCGACGAGGTGCACAAGCTGTTCGACACGCTCCAGTTCCGGGTGCTACGCGAACGGCTGTACGCGACGTTGCAGTCGGTGGAGCCGGAGGCGGACGAGGGGTTCGACGTCGACGTCCGCACGCTCGGCACCGGCGAGGTCGCGCGGTGGCTCGGCGAGCTGGACCCGACCGTCCGCGTCGGCCTGCACTTCCGCGGCACCTGGGGGAGGGGCACCGGCGACCTGCACGGCGTGGCGTTCGCGGGTGAGGGCGGCGCGGGCGCGTACGTCGAGGCGCGCGAGCTGGACGAGCACGACGAGACGGCGCTGGCGGCGTGGCTCGCCGACGACTCCCGCGCCAAGGCGGTACACGGCGGCAAGGGGCCGCTGCTCGCGCTCTGGGCGCGCGGCTGGGACCTCGCCGGCGCGACGAGCGACACCGCGCTGGCGGCGTACCTCGCGCTGCCGGGGCAGCAGTCGTTCGACCTCGGCGACCTGGCGCTGCGGTACCTGCGCCGCGAGCTGCGCAAGGAGGGCGACGACACCGGGCAGCTCTCCCTCGACGGCTCCGCCGAGGCCGGCGAGGCGGCCGACGCGGTGCTGCGCGCCCGCGCCGTCGCCGACCTGGCGACCGCCCTCGACGCCGACGTCGAACGCCGCGGCGGCACCACGCTGCTGCGCACCGTCGAGCTGCCGCTCGTCCGCGTGCTCGCCGACATGGAACGCGTCGGCATCGCCGTCGACACCGGCCACCTGGCGATGCTGGAGGCCCGCCTCGCCGAGCAGGTGAAGCAGGCCGCGCAGGACGCGTACCAGTGCATCGGCCGGGAGTTCAACCTCGGCTCGCCCAAGCAGCTCCAGGAGATCCTCTTCGGCGAGCTGAACCTCCCCAAGACCAAGAAGATCAAGACCGGCTACACCACCGACGCCGACGCGCTGCAGTGGCTGGCGACGCAGACCGACCACCCGGTCCTCGAGTGCCTGCTCCGCCACCGCGACGTCACCCGGCTGTGGACCGTCGTCGCCAAGCAGCTCATGCCGGCCACCGACGACGCCGGGCGGATCCACACGACGTACGAGCAGACGATCGCCGCGACCGGCCGGCTCTCCTCGACCGACCCCAACCTGCAGAACATCCCGATCCGCACGGCGGCCGGGCGGGAGATCCGCCAGGCGTTCGTGCCGGGGGAGGGGTTCGAGGCGTTGCTCACGGCCGACTACAGCCAGATCGAGATGCGGATCATGGCGCACCTGTCGGACGACGAGGGGCTCCAGCAGGCGTTCGCGTCGGGGGAGGACCTGCACACCTACGTCGCGTCGCAGGCGTTCGGGCTGCCGATCGACCAGGTCGACCCGGAGCTGCGCCGCCGGGTGAAGGCGATGACGTACGGCCTCGTCTACGGCCTGTCCGCCTACGGCCTGGCGCAGCAGCTCCAGATCACGCCGGACGAGGCGAAGGAGCAGATGGAGGCGTACTTCGCGCGGTTCGGCGGCGTGCGCGACTACCTGCGCGAGGTGGTCGAGGTGGCCCGGATGAACGGCTACACCGAGACCATCCTCGGCCGCCGCCGGTACCTGCCCGACCTGGCCAGCGACAACAACCAGCGGCGGCAGATGGCCGAGCGGATGGCGCTCAACGCGCCGATCCAGGGCTCGGCCGCCGACATCATCAAGATCGCGATGCTGCGCGTGCACGAGCGGCTGCGGACCGACGGGTTCGGCTCGCGGCTGCTGCTCCAGGTGCACGACGAGCTGGTGCTCGAGGTCGCGCCGGGGGAGCGGGAACGCCTTGAGGCCATGGTGCGCGAGGAGATGGGCGGCGCGTACACGATGAAGGTGCCGCTGGACGTCTCCGTCGGCGTCGGCCGCTCCTGGGACGACGCCGCCCACTGACGGAGCGGCGGCGGCGTCAGCCGGCGCGCCAGCGCCGGGTCGTGCTCGCGCCGTCGGAGACGGCGACGCCGTTGCCGAAGTAGCCGAACACCGGCTCGCAGACCTCGGTGCGCGCCTCCACGGCCGTGAACTCCGTGCCCGCCTCGACGTCGACGAGGTCCAGCGGGACCGTCCACGTCACCGTCGCGCCGGCCACCGTCGCGCGCACCGGCGTGACGTAGACCGTCGTGCCGGCGACCGTCGGCCGCAGCACGGCGCACTCGCCGAACGCCCAGGCGTTCGACCCGGCGACCGAGTAGATGCTGCCCGGGGTGTAGACGAGGTCCAGGTCGCCGCAGTCGGGGATCGTCGCCCGCACGTGGTACGTCACCCCGGCCGGCGCCACGACCGCGTCGGCGACGCGCAGCGTGACGACGAGGCGTTCCGGCCGGTACGCCCGGCGCACGACGCGCCCGGTCGTCCGTACCGTCACGCCGACGATGTCCAGCGAGCCGTGCGGGACGAGTGCGTCGCCGGCCGGGTCGGTCCAGGCGAGCGGCCGCGCGGGACCGGGCGCGGCGGCGTACGACGGTGGCGCGGCCACGGCGACGGCGGCCAGTACGGCGAGGGCGGCGGTGCGGAAGCGGCGCATGGCGGTTCCCTTCGACACCGTGCAGAGCCGCGAGCGGCGGCGCGGGTTCGGCGTGCCACCATGGCCGCGTGGTCGCACCCGGTCCCCGCGTCGTCGTCGGCGGCATCTCCGGCTCCGGCAAGTCGACGCTCGCCCGAGAGCTGGCCCGCCGCCTCGGCGCGCCGCACGTCGAGCTGGACGCGCACTTCCACGGCCCCGGCTGGACGGCGACGCCGGACGACGCGTTCCTGGCGTCGGTGACGGCGGCCGTCGCCGGCGACACCTGGGTGGTGGACGGCAACTACACCCGCGTCCGGGAGGCCGTGTGGTCGCGCGCGACGACGTTCGTCTGGCTCGACTACGCGCGCTGGGTCGGCACCTGGCGGGCGACCCGCCGCACCGCGCGGCGGCTGCTGGTCCGCGAGGAGCTGTGGAACGGCAACCGCGAGGTGTGGGCGAACATCCGCGACCCCGGCCACCCCATCTGGTGGTCGTGGACGCAGCACCCCGGCTGCCGCGCGAAGTACGAGGCGGCCGTGGCCGACCCGCGCTGGGCCCACGTCGACGTCGTGCGGCTGCGCTCGCCGCGCGAGACGGCGGCGTGGCTGGCCACGCTGCCTCACTATGCTGCGCGCCCATGAGGCCGTACGCCGCCGCCGTCCTGCTCGCGCTCACCGCCTGCACCGGCGGCAAGGCCCCGACCGCGGCCCCGTCCGGCCCCGCGTCCGCCACCGCCGCGCCCGCGACGACACCGCCGATCCCCACCAAGCGGCCCACGACGAGGCCGCCCGCGACGCCGACGGCCGCCGTCGTCCGCACCGACCTCGCGGACGGCCGGCACTACGCGTACGCGAAGGCGCTCGACACCGCGAAGCGCACCGTCGTGATCGACGTCGTGCAGTTCCTCACCGGCAAGGCCGCCCAGCAGGCGGCGGAGGAGGACGGGCAGGAGGCGTTCGAGTACTACGTCCGCAACCAGAGCACCAGGCTGCGGACGCTGTCGTTCGTCCCGGCCCTGCCCGTCGTCGTCAACACCCTGACCGCGAGCGAGACCGGCAGCTCCTCGGCGGACAAGACGATCACGGTCGCGAAGTGGGCGTCGTACTTCGCGAAGGGCGAGGCGCAGCAGCGCCTGTACATCTTCACCGTCCAGGGCGGTGTCGTCGTCAAGGTCCGCGAGCAGTACCTGGCGTAGCGTCGGCGCATGGCCGACACGCACGGACGCACCCACCGCCTCGAGCTCGCCGACGCCACGCTGCGCGAGTGGGACGCCACCGTCCTCGACGCCACCGAGGAGGGCGTCGTGCTGGACCGCAGCGCATTCTACCCGGGCGGCGGCGGGCAGCCGCCGGACCACGGCGTGCTGCTGTGGGGCGGCGTGCAGAGCCGCGTCGTCGGCGTCCGCAAGGGCGACGACCTGCTGCTCCAGCTCGCCGAGGGCGACCCCGTGCCGCCCGCCGGCACCACCGTCCGCGGCGCGGTCGAGGACGAACGCCGCACCGCCCTCATGCGCACCCACTCGGCGCTGCACCTGCTCGGCGGCGTGGTGTTCCGCGAGTACGGCGCGCTGGTCACCGGCGGCAACATGGAGCCGCTCACCGGCCGCCTCGACTTCAACCTCCCGGAGATCCCGGAGGACTTCAAGGACCGGGTCGCCGCCGCGTGCGCGGCCGAGGTCGGCAACGACCGCCCGATCGAGGTGAAGACGCTGCCGCGCGACGAGGCGTTCGCGATCCCCGACATCATCCGCACCGCCACCAACCTGCTCCCGCCCGGCCTCACCGAGGTCCGCATCGTCGACATCGTCGGGCTGGACGCGCAGGCCGACGGCGGCACGCACGTCGCCTCCACCCGCTTCATCGGTCCCATCGAGCTGGTCAAGGTGGAGAGCAAGGGGAAGGCGAACCGCCGCCTCCGCATCGCCCTGCACTGAGGCGCCACCCGATCGGGTGCGTTCAGCCGGGTGCGGGGCGTGCCGATCCCTGCCGCATGCGTTGTGCGCACTGTGCCGCCGCCCTCGGCCCGAACGCCGCCTGGTGCGGCCAGTGCCTCGCGCCCGTGGCCGCCGCCCCCGTCGCCGTCGGCGTGCTGGACCGCCCGGACGAGCCGGCGCCGTACGACCGGTACGCCCCCACCGCCGCGTCGGCCCGGCTGCCCCGGCCGATGCCGGCGACCGTCCTCCCGGCGCCCGCTCCGCGCGGCCGGCCGGAGAAGGCGTTCCGCACCGTCCTGCTCGCCGTCGGCACCGGCGTCGTCGCGCAGGTCGTCGCGGGCGTGACCACCCGCGGCGTCGAGAACGAGACCGCGATCCGGTACGCCCTCGTCACCACGCTCGGCGTGTACCTCGTCGTCGCGCTGCTGCTCATCCGCCGCCGGGCCGCGGCCGCCGAGCCCATGTACTGGGGGAGGGGCCGCGCCGTCCCGAGTGCGCTGGTCGGGCTGGCCGTCGGCGGCGGGCTGGCGGCGTTCCTGCTCTCCGGCTCGCACGCGGCCGGCCAGCAGGGCGGCGACCCGCGGATCGCGCTGCTCGTCAGCGAGGGCGACCTGGGGCACGTGCTCGGCGCGGCGCTGATCACCGTCGTGGCGGCGCCGTTCCTCGAGGAGGTGCTGTTCCGCGGCATGCTGCTCGCCTCGCTGTCCGACCGCGGCAAGCGCGCGGCGGTGTGGCTGAGCGCGTTCGCGTTCGCGGCGTGGCACCTCACGCCGTCGGCGTTCGTCTACTACTCGCTGATGGGCGCGCTGCTGGGCGGGCTATTCGTCCGCCGCGGCCTGATCGGGTCGATGGCCGCGCACGCGGCGTTCAACGGCGTGCTCACCGCGGTGGCGGTGTCGTACGCGCTGGCGCCGGGCGCGGTGGGCCACGCGGGCGCGCTCACCGTGACGGCGCCGCACGGCTGGCACGCGCACGAGTCGCCGCTCGACGTCCACCTCGTCGGGCCGTCGGCCGGCGAGATCATCGCGCAGGACATCACGCTGCCCGGCGCCGTGCGGGACGCTGACGCCATCGCCGACCGGCTCCAGGCCGGCGCCATTCCCGGCACGGGACCGCTCGCGCCGCGGCTGGAGACGTTGCGGATCGCGCACCTGCGCGTCGGCGACGCCGCCGTCGTCGACATCACCATGGAGGGCCACCGCGGGGAGCTGGTCATGCTGCCGCGCCCCGGCGGCGTGTACCTGCTCGTGCTCGCCAGCGCGGGCAGCCCGCGCGCCCGCCACGACTTCGACCGGGTGCTGAAGGACCTGACGCTCAGCCCTTCTCCGTGACCCAGATCGCGGTGCCCGGGATCAGCCGGCCGCGCACCGGCCCCCACTGCTCGTAGGTCGTCGTGTGCCCCTCCGGCCACTCCGGCTCGACCACGTCCAGCACCGCCAGCCCCGCCGCCACCACCTCGCGCACCCGGTCGCCGAACGTCCGGTGGTGCTCGACGTAGGTCGCCGTGCCGTCCGCCGCCTGCTCCACGTACGGCGTCCGGTCGAAGTACGACGTCGTCACCGTCAGCCCCGTCTCCGTGTCCGGGAAGCACCAGCGCACCGGGTGCGTCACCGAGAACACCCACCGCCCGCCCGGCCGCAGCACCCGCGCCACCTCGCGCATCACCCGCGCCGAGTCCGCCACGAACGGCAGCGCGCCGTACGCCGAGCAGGCCAGGTCGAACGCGCCGTCCCGGAACGGCAGCGCCTCCGCGTCGGCCGCCACCGGCACCGGACCGCCGTACGCGCGGCCCAGCCGGAGCTGCTCCAGCGAGAGGTCGAACGCCGCCACCTCCGCGCCGCGCCCCGCCAGCCAGCGGGTCGTCTGCCCGGCGCCGCAGCCCACGTCGAGCACCCGCCGGCCGCGCACGTCGCCGAGCAGCCCCAGCGCGTCCTCCGTCGCCCCCTCCGGGCACCAGACGAACGACGTCGTGCCCAGCTCCGGCGCGTGCTCGCGCTGGTAGGAGGGTGCGTAGGAGTCCCAGAACGCCGCGTTCGCCCGGCGCGTCTCCTCGCGCCCGGCCGCGCGCCGCAGCACCGCGTCGGGGTCCTCCACCCGCCCATCCTCGCTTCTCGCGTGTCGCGGCCACGAGCCCCGAGCCGACTGGCATAATTACTGGCATGAAATCGTATCCGTCGTGGGATCAGGTCCGGGCTGATCTTGGCGACAAGGTCGTCGCGGCGTTCGTCGAGGCGGTGGCGCTGACGCGAGCGGACCTGACGCTGTACCGCGAGGCCTTCCCGGGCTGGGTGGCGCGGCACAGCGAGCGCGGCCTCGCGAACTGGATCCACGACGCCTTCTGGGCGCACGCGGCGGCGATCCTCGACGGCGTGCCCGGCGTCACCCTCGTGGACCGGGAGCCCCGGCGCGAGATCGGGATCGGCTACTCGTACCGCATCAGGCTCAAGCGGCACCACCTGGACGGGCACGTGGCCACGTATCCGACGGAGGGCGCGCTGGAGTTCCTCGCACAGCCCGCTCAGGAGACGTTCGACGGGTTGTCGGAGACCCATCTCATCGCCGGGTACGAGTGGGACGAGGACACGCGGGCGATCGGGGACGCGCTGATCTCGTTGCGGGACGGGTCGGTGATCATCTGGAAGGAGCCGCTCGTGGACGACGAGGAGGACGGCGGAGTGGTCGCCGTCCCCTCGGTCCGCGGTCCGGTGCCTCCCGTCATCTCGGACCCGGCCGCGGCAGAGCAGGAGCGGGCTGATCTTTCATGAACGGGCTGGGTGTCGTGATCGAGACGGCACGCCGGGCGCAGGGGTGGACGCAGGAGCAGCTGGCGACGCGAGCCGACGTGACCCAGGAGGCGGTCTCGCGTTACGAGCGCGACCTGCGTGACCCGGATGACGAGACGCTTCGGCGGCTCGCCGACGCGCTCAACGTGACGCCGTCGTTCCTGCGCGACGCGGGGAAGGTGCGCGGCGCTGTCGGCCTCGATGCGCACATGCGGCGACGCAAGACCGCGAAGCCGGGCGACTGGAAGCGGCTCGAAGCGCGGCTCAACATGCATCGACTGCACGCGCGACGGGTCTTCGACGAAGTCGTCGTCCGCACGGAGCAGCGCGTGCCGGCGTTCGACCTCGACGAGGTCGATCCGGCGACGGCGGCGCGGTTCGTGCGGAGTCAGTGGCGGATGCCAATCGGGCCGGTGCGGGAGCTCGTCCGATGGGTGGAGGCGGCGGGCTGCCTCGTGATCGAGGAGGACTTCGGCACCCGCGGGGTGGACGGGCTGTCCCAGTGGATCGACGAGATCCCGATCGTCATGCTCAACGCGCAGGCGCCGGCCGATCGCAGGCGATGGACGCTGGCACACGAGCTCGGCCACCTCTGCCTCCACAGCCATGAGCCGGGCGATGCCGCCGAGGACGAGGCCAATGCGTTCGCCGCCGAGCTCCTGATGCCACGCGAAGTGATCCGCGCCCAGCTCCGGAACCTCACGCTGGGGAGGCTCCTCGACCTGAAGCGCGAGTGGGCGGTGTCCATGCAGGCGCTGATCGAACGGGCCTGGGGGGAGTCGCTGATCACGGCGCAGCAACGGACGAACCTGTACAAGGCGCTCAGCGCGAAGGGATGGCGTTCCCTGGAGCCTCTCGGCGACGCCGTGGCGCGCGAACGCCCCGCGCTGGCGTATGACATCGGCGACGCGCTGACAGCGCGCGGACTGTCGCCGGAGGAGCTGGCACACGTGGTCGGGTTCGCCGACCCGGGGACGCAGCATCCGTTCGTCCGGCCCGCTCGGCTTCGCCTCCTGTGACGTCCCGTTGACCCGGAACGTCCCGCCCGCGTAGCCTGTCGCTGCGCTGTGGGCCTGCGCAGGATCTCGTATGGGCAGGCTCTGCACTCGTCTGTGTCCCCGACTCCCATGTCCGCTCGCCGACGAAACAGGCTCACGACGCTACCGACGACCCGTAGCCGGAGCCGACCTAGTGACGAGCACGATCGACAGTCCCGCCTCGACGACGCCCCAGGTGGCGTTGAACGACATCGGTGACGCCCAGGCGTTCATGGACGCCATCGACGAGACCATCAAGTACTTCAACGACGGTGACATCGTCGAGGGCGTGATCGTCAAGGTCGACCGGGACGAGGTCCTCCTGGACATCGGCTACAAGACCGAGGGCGTCATCCCCTCGCGCGAGCTGTCCATCAAGCACGACGTCGACCCCAACGAGGTCGTCAAGGTCGGCGACGAGATCGAGGCCCTTGTCCTCCAGAAGGAGGACAAGGAGGGCCGGCTCATCCTGTCCAAGAAGCGCGCCCAGTACGAGCGCGCCTGGGGCACGATCGAGAAGATCAAGGAGGAGGACGGCATCGTCACCGGCACGGTGATCGAGGTCGTCAAGGGCGGCCTCATCCTCGACATCGGCCTCCGCGGCTTCCTCCCCGCCTCGCTGGTGGAGATGCGCCGCGTCCGCGACCTCCAGCCGTACGTCGGCAAGGAGCTCGAGGCGAAGATCATCGAGCTGGACAAGAACCGCAACAACGTCGTCCTGTCCCGCCGGTCCTGGCTGGAGCAGACGCAGAGCGAGGTCCGCCAGGGCTTCCTGACCACCCTCCAGAAGGGGCAGGTCCGCTCCGGCGTCGTCTCCTCGATCGTCAACTTCGGCGCGTTCGTCGACCTCGGCGGCGTCGACGGTCTCGTCCACGTCTCCGAGCTGTCCTGGAAGCACATCGACCACCCGTCCGAGGTCGTGGAGGTGGGCCAGGAGGTCACGGTCGAGGTCCTCGACGTCGACCTCGACCGCGAGCGGGTCTCGCTGTCGCTCAAGGCGACGCAGGAGGACCCGTGGCGGCAGTTCGCCCGGACCCACGCGATCGGCCAGGTCGTGCCGGGCCGCGTGACCAAGCTGGTGCCGTTCGGCGCGTTCGTCCGGGTGGACGAGGGCATCGAGGGCCTGGTGCACATCTCCGAGCTGGCCGAGCGCCACGTCGAGATCCCGGAGCAGGTCGTCAACGTCGGCGACGAGATCCAGGTCAAGGTCATCGACATCGACCTGGAGCGCCGCCGCATCTCGCTGTCGCTCAAGCAGGCGACCGAGGGCACGATCGGCGAGGCCGTCGGCTTCGACCCGGCGCAGTACGGCATGGAGATGCAGTACGACGAGGCCGGCAACTACATCTACCCCGAGGGCTTCGACCCGGAGACGGGGGAGTGGAAGGAAGGCTTCGAGGCGCAGCGCGAGGAGTGGGAGCGGCAGTACGCCGAGGCCCACGCGCGCTGGGAGGCCCAGCAGGCCGCGCTCGCGGCGCAGGCGGCCGCTGCCGCCGCCGCGGACGCGGCGGCCGGCGTCGCCACGTCGTACTCCTCGGAGACCCCGGAGGAGCCGAGCGGCGTGCTGGCCGGCCACGACGACCTCGCGGCGCTGCGCGAGCAGCTCGCCGCGGGCGAGGGCGACGCCCCCACCGAGTAGCCCCCGAACGTCCCGACGGCCCCCGCGCGCTCCGGCGCCGGGGGCCGTCGGCGTTCACCCGCCGAGTAGCGGGCGCAGCCAGTCCAGCCGCTTCTCCCAGCGGTCGGCGATCTCGCGGCCCTCGCGGTACCCCACCCGGCCGCCGCGGGCCGCGATCTTCGCCTTCTCCTTCCAGCCGAGCTGGCGGGTGAGGTCGTTGCTCAGCGCGACGCTGAGCTCGGCGACCCGGTCCACCGCGTGCTCGGCGGCCGCCTCCCCGCTCGACGTGCTGAACAGGACCGCGACGAACCACTTGCGGTTCACGTCGTCCGGGTCGACGAGCTCGGTCAGCGCCCCGTCGCCGAACCGTTCGTCGATCGCGTTGTCGATCAAGGCGAACAGCGTCGGCCAGATCGTGCGGTAGGCGTCCATCCAGATCCGGCCGTACTTCGGGTCGTCGAACCCGGCGAACACGGGGTCGAACCGCTGACCCCAGCACGTCACCGCGGCACCCACGCCCTCCCCGGCGTTCAGCACGTAGACCGAGCGCGTGAGCGGGCGGGGGGTCTCGCGGAGCCGGACCTCGAGGTATCCGCTGTGCTCGACCGTCTCCACGGGCGCCGTGTCCGGCCCCGCCTGGCCCGCGTCCGTGAACTCGCGCATGGTGGAACAGTGCCAGACTCGCGCCGTGCTGCGCGTCGGCCTCACCGGGGGCATCGGGTCCGGCAAGAGCGAGGTGGCGCGGCTGCTCGCCGCGCACGGCGCGGTGGTGATCGACTCGGACGCGCTGGCCCGCGAGGTGGTCGCGCCCGGCACGCCGGGGCTGCGCGCCGTGGTCGAGGCGTTCGGGCCGTCGGTCCTCGCCGCGGACGGCTCGCTCGACCGGCCGCGCCTCGCCGCGCTCGTCTTCGACGACCCGGACGCGCGGGCCAGGCTCAACGCGATCGTGCACCCGCTCGTGGGCGCCGCCGCGGCCGAGCGGGCCGCCGCCGCGCCGCCGGACGCCGTGGTCGTCAACGACGTGCCGTTGCTCGTGGAGGCCGGCCTGGCGCCGGGCTTCGACGTGGTGGTCGTGGTGGACGCGAGCGACGAGGTGCGGCTGGCCCGGCTCACCGGCCAGCGGGGGATGGCCGAGGCGGACGCGCGGGCGCGGATGGCGGCGCAGGCGACGCGCGAGCAGCGGCTGGCCGTGGCCGCCCACGTGATCCCCAACGACGGCACCCGCGAGGAGCTGGCCGCCCGGGTCGCCGCGCTGTGGGCCGCCCTCACGGGTGAGGCTCACCCGGCCGACACACTCACCTGACACCGGGGACGGCACGCGCCAGAAACCGGCGCCGCATGCCGAAACGCAACGTACGGTCGAACCGCAACGTGAAGTACTGCCCAGGGGGACACCGGGCCAAACCTCGCATGGGAAAGGTCTTTCTCGGCATGCGCGTCTCGCACCGCGGCCCCGCCCGCCTGGTCGCCACGCCCGCCGCGCTGCGGGCGCAGGCGCTCGTCATCGTCGGGCTGCTCCAGGTCGGCGTCGCCGCCGCCCTGAGCGCGCCGCCGGCCCCGCCGGTGCGGCCCACGCCCGCCGACCTCGCGATGGCGTTCGCCGAACGCCCCGTCGCCGACGTGCTGCTCGGCGCGCCCGCCGCCCCCGCGGTGACGCACCCGGCCGCCCCCACCGCCACCGTCCGCCCGCCGGCGCCGCCGCTCCTCACGCTGCGCCCCGCCGCCCCCGCGCGGCCCGCCGCCCCCGCCGCCAAGCCGGCGCCGGGCAGGCGGTACGTGCCCGAGGGCACCGGCATGTGGATCTACCAGTGGGGCGAGACCGAGGGCGGGGACGCGCGGCGGATCGTGGCGCGGTCCCGCCTGGTCGGCCTCTCCCACCTCTACGTCCGCACCGGCACCCGGCAGGGCGGGTTCGACGGCGGGCCGATGCTCCGCGAGCTGCTCCCGGCCACCAGGGGCACGGACATCAAGGTCATCGCCTGGGACTTCCCGCAGCTCAAGAACCCGGTCGCCGACGCCAAGCGCCTCGCCGCCGCCGCGCGGTTCACCGTCCCGGGCGCCCCGCGCGTCGCCGCCGTCGCCCCGGACATCGAGACCGGCGCCGAGGGCACCAAGCTCTCCGCCCAGCGCGTCGCCGTCTACATGTCCACGCTGCGCAAGCTGCTCCCGGCCGACGTCTCGATCATCGGCGTCATGCCGTGGCCGTCCGAGAAGCGCGCGATGAAGTACCCGTACGGCCAGGTCGCGCGGTTCTCCGACGCGCTCGCGCCGATGGCGTACTGGGTCAACCGCGACCCCGGCACCGTTGCCGAGCAGACGATGTACCGGCTGCGCCAGTTCAAGAAGCCCGTGCTCCCGATCGGCCAGGCGTACGACCCCCGGATCGACGTGCCGACGCTCAAGTACGGCCCCCCGTCGCGGGCGCAGGTCGCGGAGTTCCTCGCCACCGCCCGGAAGCTCGGCGCGCCCTCGGCGAGCCTGTGGGTGTGGCAGTTCGCGCACCTGGAGCACTGGAAGGCGCTCCAGGCCGCCCGGCCCCTCTACGCCTCGCGCTGATTCCTGTCACACCCGGGACGTAGGCTCGTCCGTGTGAGACCAGTCACCGACCTCGCGCGCCGGAAGGCGCCGTTCACCGTTGTCAGCAACTTCCAGCCGTCCGGCGACCAGCCGGCCGCGATCGACGAGCTCGAACGCCGCGTCCGCGCCGGCGAGCAGCACGTCGTCCTGCTCGGCGCCACCGGCACCGGCAAGTCGGCGACGACGGCCTGGCTGATCGAGCGGCTCCAGCGTCCGACGCTCGTCCTCGCGCCGAACAAGACGCTCGCCGCCCAGCTCGCCAACGAGTTCCGCGAGCTGCTGCCGCACAACGCCGTCGAGTACTTCGTCTCGTACTACGACTACTACCAGCCCGAGGCGTACGTCCCGCAGACCGACACCTACATCGAGAAGGACTCCTCGATCAACGAGGAGGTCGAGCGGCTGCGGCACTCCGCCACGATGAGCCTGCTCACCCGCCGCGACGTCGTCGTCGTCGCGTCCGTCTCCTGCATCTACGGCCTCGGCACCCCGCAGGAGTACGTCGACCGGATGGTCCGCCTCGAGGTCGGTCAGGAGGTCGACCGCGACACGCTGCTGCGGCGGTTCGTGGACGTCCAGTACAGCCGCAACGACCTGGCGTTCACCCGGGGCACGTTCCGCGTGCGCGGCGACACCGTCGAGGTGTTCCCGGTGTACCAGGAGCACGCGGTCCGCATCGAGCTGTTCGGCGACGAGATCGAGCGGCTCTACACGCTGCACCCGCTCACCGGCGAGGTCCTCTCCGAGGACCGCGAGGTGATGGTCTTCCCGGCCACCCACTACGTCGCCGGCCCGGAGCGGATGGAGCGGGCGATCCGCGGCATCGAGGCCGAGCTGGAGGAGCGGCTGGCCGAGCTCGAACGCCAGGGGAAGCTGCTGGAGGCGCAGCGGCTCCGGATGCGGACGTCGTACGACGTCGAGATGATGCGCCAGGTCGGCTTCTGCTCCGGCATCGAGAACTACTCCCGCCACATCGACAACCGCGCCCCCGGCACCGCGCCGCACACGCTGCTCGACTACTTCCCCGAGGACTTCCTGCTCGTCATCGACGAGTCGCACGTCACCGTGCCGCAGGTGGGCGGCATGTACGAGGGCGACATGTCGCGCAAGCGCACGCTCGTCGACCACGGGTTCCGGCTGCCCAGCGCGATGGACAACCGGCCGTTGAAGTTCGACGAGTTCACCGAGCGGATCGGCCAGTGCGTCTACCTCTCCGCCACGCCGGGGCCGTACGAGCTGCGCATGGCCGAGGGCGCCCCTGTCGAGCAGATCATCCGGCCGACCGGCCTCATCGACCCCGAGGTCGTGGTCAAGCCGACGCAGGGCCAGATCGACGACCTGATCCACGAGATCCGGCTGCGCTCCGAGCGCGACGAGCGGGTGCTCGTCACCACGCTCACCAAGAAGATGGCGGAGGACCTCACCGACTACCTGCTCGAGCTCGGCATCCGCGTCCGCTACCTGCACTCCGAGGTCGACACGCTCCGCCGGATCGAGCTGCTGCGCGAGCTGCGGCTCGGCGAGTTCGACGTGCTCGTGGGCATCAACCTGCTGCGCGAGGGCCTCGACCTGCCCGAGGTGTCGCTGGTGGCGATCCTCGACGCCGACAAGGAGGGGTTCCTGCGCTCCGGCACGTCGCTGATCCAGACCATCGGCCGCGCCGCCCGCAACGTCTCCGGCCAGGTCCACATGTACGCCGACCAGATCACGGACTCGATGCGCAAGGCCATCGACGAGACCAACCGGCGCCGCGCCAAGCAGGTCGCGTACAACGAGGCGCTGGGCCTCGACCCGCAGCCGCTGCGCAAGCGGATCGCGGACATCATGGACGAGCTGCGTTCGGCCGAGGACGTCGCCGACGGCGCGCCCGCGTCCGCCGTCGGGCGCGCGCGCGGCGCCTCCCGCGGCCGCACGCCCACGCCCGGCGGTGCCCGCGGCAGCGGCGCCGGCCGGCACGCGAAGGAGCTGGCCGGCATGCCGCGCGCCGACCTGGCGCTGCTCATCCAGCAGCTCACCGACGAGATGCTCGAGGCGGCGGCGGCGTTGCAGTTCGAGGTGGCCGCGCGCCTGCGCGACGAGGTCAACGAGCTGAAGAAGGAGCTGCGCGCCATGGAAGCCGCCGGCGTCGGCTGACGACCCTCTTCCCGCCGGTGCGTCCCGGCGCGTACCTTGGGCGGCGGAACGGGGGTCGAACGATGCGTGCACGGTGGCGGTCCGCGCTGGTCATGCCGGCCGCGGTGGCGGGTGCGCTCGCCGTGGCGGTTCCGGCGTCGGCCGCGCCGCAGACCTACTACACCCGGATCTACTCCCGCTTCCCGTACAACTCGGTCGCCGGCGTCGAGGTCACCGGGGCCGCCGCGACGCTGGAGGTGCACACGGTGGCGCACGTCGCCACCACCGGTGCCGCGAGCGACGTGTACCTGAACGGCGACCGCAACGCGTTCGTCCAGCTCGGGATCGTGCAGGGCTCGGTGGGGCTGGGGGAGTGCAACGCCCAGCGGGTGTACTTCGCGACGCCGCACTACTTCGCCGGGGAGCGCATCGCCACCGCCACCTGCGAGACCCTCTACGACCTCGGCCCCGCCACCACCGGGGTGCGGACGACGTTCAGCCTCCGTCGCAACGAAGCGACGTGGCGCTACTACGGCTTCGTCGACGGGGTGCAGCGGTGGGTCAGCGACGGGTCGTTCCGCGCCCTCTACCCGGGCGTGACCGCCGAGGCGAACGACACCTGCACCGACACCTACCACGACGCCCAGGACCCGCGCGACGCCCTGCACCGGTCGCTGAAGGTCTACACCGCCGCGACCGGCTACCGCTTCTGGAGCGAGCAGTACGGTCCGTTCGCGGACGCGCTGTACCCGCAGTACTACGTGTGGGGCCGCCCGTACGGCGGCGCGACGTCCTACGGCAGCGGCCTGAACCCGTACCCGAGCGGGTGCCCGTGACGACGCGAGGAGGAGCCACGGGCAGCACCGCGGCGGCGGTCGTGGTGGCCGCGCTCGCGCTCGCCGGCTGCGGCCGCGGCGCGGACGGCGCGGCCGGTGCCCCGTCGCCCGGCGACCGCCCCGAACGCACCATCCCCGGTGTCGCGACGCCGTCGCGCGGCGACCTGGGGATGGACCCGCTGCCGTGCGGCGAGGTGCCGCGCATCGAGTTCAGCGTGGACGGGCGCCCGCTGTCGCTCGCGGCCGACGCCGCTCCGGTGGTGCTGACGGCCACGCGCCTGTCGACGCTGACGCTGACGGAGCCGACCGGCCACCTGGTGGACGCGACGGCGTACGCGCAGTCCGCCGCGGAGGCGCGCGCCATGCTGCACGGCGCCGCGGCGGCCGGTGCCCGGATCGGCGGCGGCACCGCCGCGGCGGCGTCCCCGACCGTCTCGGGCACGCTCGACGCCCGCGCCGCCGGCGCGCACGCGGCGGAGGTCACCACGTTGCTCGTCGTCGCGCACGTCGCCCCGCGCACCTCCGACCCGGGGTGCGCGGCGGGGACGGCCGTCGCCCAGCCGTTCCCGCTGCGGGTCGTCTAGGTCCTTGGTCACTGGCGCGGCGGGCGCGACCGGAGTTGACTCGCGGGCATCCGACCGGGAGGAGCCGTCATGGGCTTCGTGCAGATCATCGACTACGTCACCACCCGCTACGACGAGGTGGAGGCGCTGTCGGAGAAGTTCCGGGCCAACCGCGAGGGCAGCGGCACCGCCGGGCCCGGCCGGGTCACCGTCGGCAAGGACCGCGACCGGGAGAACCACTTCCTCGTCATTGCCGAGTTCGAGTCGTACGAGGCCGCGATGGCCAACTCGAACGACCCGGTGACGCAGGAGTTCGCGGCGGCGATGGGCGAGCTCTGCGACGGCCCGCCGACCTTCTACAACCTGGACCTCGTGCGCACGGACTCGTTCGCGTAGACTGGGTTCACCGCGAAGGGGAGTACCTCCGACGCGGCGGCATCGTCATCACGGCGCGCGAGCGCCCGGTGCCGCCGGTCCGGCAGCAGCCGGGTGAGGAAGACCTTCGGCCGTTCGAGCCGAAGGGATGTACCCGATCGTGAGCACTCCGTTGTGGGCCTGGGTGGCGGTCACCGCCGCCATCGTCGTGATGCTGCTGGTCGACCTCCTGGTCGTGCACCGGGAGGCGCACGCCGTGAGCGTGCGCGAGGCGGCGTGGTCGAGCGCGGTCTGGATCGCGCTCGGCCTCGGCTTCGGCGTCCTGCTCTGGGTGGTGCAGGGCGGCGACCGGGCCGGGCAGTACTTCGCCGGCTACCTGGTCGAGAAGAGCCTGAGCGTCGACAACGTCTTCGTCTTCGCGCTGCTGTTCTCGTACTTCGCGGTGCCGGCCCGGCTGCAGCACCGCGTGCTGTTCTGGGGCGTGGTCGGCGCGCTGGTGTTCCGCGCGGCGTTCATCGTGGCGGGGGCGGCGCTGCTGGAACGCTTCGCCTGGATGGTGTTCGTCTTCGGCGCGTTCCTCGTCGTGACCGGCATCAAGATGGCGCGCTCCGGCGACAGCCACGTCGACCCCGGGAAGAACCCGGTGCTGCGGCTGCTGCGCCGCGTCATCCCGGTGAGCGACACCTACGAGGGGCAGCGCTTCTTCGGCCGCGACGGCGTGCGCCGCTACGCGACGCCGTTGCTGGCCGTGCTCGTGGCGGTGGAAACGACCGACATCCTCTTCGCCGTCGACTCGATCCCGGCCGTGTTCGCGGTGACGAAGGACCCGTTCCTCGTGTTCACCTCGAACGCGTTCGCGATCCTCGGCCTGCGGGCGCTGTACTTCCTGCTCGCCGACCTGATGGGCCGGTTCACCTACCTGAAGACCGGCCTCGCGGTGGTGCTGGTGCTGGTGGGCGCGAAGATGCTGGCGAGCGAGTGGTGGCACGCGCCGACCTGGCTGTCGCTGCTCGTCATCGCGAGCGTGATCGGCGGCTCGGTGGTGCTGAGCCTGCGCGCCACCCGCGACGTCGAGCCGCTGCCGGACCGTGCGAGAGACTCGGTCGCATGACGATCCCGCCGTACGTGAGCCTGGTCACCCTGGGCGTCGCCGACGTGGAGGCGGCCGCCGCGTTCTACGAGCGGCTCGGCTGGCGACGCTCCTCCGCGTCGGTGCCCGGGGACGTCGCGTTCTTCGCGCTGAACTCGCTGGCGCTCGCCCTCTACGGCAACGCCGACCTCGCCGCCGACGCGGCGCTGCCCGCCGACGGTCCGCCCCCGGCGTTCCGCGGCTTCGCGCTGGCGATCAACGTCGCCGACGAGGCGGAGACGGACCGGGTCCTCGCCGCCGCCGTCGAGGCCGGCGCGACGCTGCTCAAGCCCGCGACCCGGGCGGAGTGGGGCGGCTACTCCGGCTACTTCGCCGACCCGGACGGCAACGCCTGGGAGGTCGCGGTGAACCCCGGCTGGCCGCTCGGCGACGACGGGCGGGTCACGCTGCCGTAGCGGCTACCAGCCGCGCTCGCGCCACTCCGGCAGCGCGGGACGCTCGGCGCCGAGCGTCGTGTCCCGGCCGTGCCCCGGGTAGACCCAGGTGCGGTCGGGGAGCCGGCCGAACAGCTTCGCCTCGACGTCGCCGAGCAGGGTCGCGAACCGCTCCGCGTCGCCCTGCGTGTTGCCGACGCCGCCGGGGAACAGCGAGTCGCCGCTGAACACGTGCGGGCGGTCCGGGTCGCCCTCGTAGAGGAACGCCAGCCCGCCCGGCGTGTGCCCGGCCAGGTGGATCGCGGTGAGCGACGCCTCGCCGACCGGCACCGTGTCGCCGTCGGCGAGCAGCGACGGCTCCTGCCCGGGCGGCATCATCCCGGCGTCGCCCTCGTGGCACCACAACGCCGCCCCCGTCGCCGCGCGCAGCTCCGCGATCGCCTGCACGTGGTCGTGGTGGCCGTGGGTCTGCACGATCGCGACCAGCGGGTCCGTGCCGAGGGTGGCCAGGATGCGTTCGGGCTCGGCGGCGCCGTCGACCAGCACGGTGGTGCCGGTGGCGGCGCAGCGGAGCAGGTAGACGTTGTTGTCGAACGGGCCGACCGCGAGCTTGGTGACCCGCAGCCCCGGCAGCTCGCGGACGTCGGCGGGGCCGCCGACGGTCACGTCACCGGTGTACGCGGTCACCGACCCGCGCGGCGCGGCCGGGTCGAGAACAGCACCGCGGCACCGAGGATCAGCAGGAACGCCACGGCCACCATCGTGAAGAACCGGAAGCCGCTGACCGCGCCCTCCTCGGCCGCGCGCTCCGCCTCGATCTTCGCGAGCGTCTTGTTGCCCGGGATGCCCGGGACCTCCTCGTCGTCGCCCTCGAGCGCGCCGGGCGTCGGCGCGCCGGCCCCCTCCTGCGGGGCGCCGACCGACGCGCTGGCCGAGGCGCTCGCGGGCGGGGCGGACGACGCGCCGCCCCCGCTGTTGGCCGGCGACGGCACGGGCGAGGCGCCGCCCGCGGCGGCCACGACGATCTCGCCCTTCATGCCCAGCCCGGCGTGCGGCCGGCAGAAGTACGCGTAGGTGCCCGCCTTGTCGAACGTCACGGAGTACGTCTTGCCGGTCGCGTCGAGGACGCCGTCGCCGACGGGGGAGCTGGCGTCGGGGGTGCCGTTGTCGCCGCCGGTGACGGTGTGGAAGCCGCCGCCGGTGTTCGTCCAGGTGACCTTGCCGCCGACGGCGACCGTGATCGAGGGCGGGTCGAACTTGAACTGCTCGTTCGCGTTGACCTTCCCGGTCGACGCCTGGGCCGGCGCGCGCGTGGCGGCGGCGGCCGGGGCGGCGGCGAGCGAGGCGCTCGCGACGACGACGGGAGCGGCCAGCAGGAGCGCGGCCGCGGTGCTGCGGGAGACGAGGCCCATCGTCGGGACGTCCCTTTCGGTGTCGGGTCAACGGCGGTCCGGCGTCGTTCGCGGGAATGCGCGGGACGCCCGCGGAACTGTATCCGAGGGAGGCGGTGGCCCGCCGCGCGGCGCGCTCGCGCGCCCGCTCGACAGGAACGTGTCACACCCCCTCGTTATCCTCGAACGATGCCGACGGCGGCTTCCCCGCCGGGTGCCGTCGGCCCGCCACGACGTTGGGAACGCGACTTCACATGGCCGACCGTCTCGTCGTCAGGGGCGCGCGCGAGCACAACCTGCGCAACGTCTCGATCGACCTGCCCCGGGACTCCCTCGTGGTGTTCACGGGGCTCTCCGGCTCCGGCAAGTCGAGCCTCGCGTTCGACACGATCTTCGCCGAGGGCCAGCGCCGGTACGTCGAGTCCCTGAGCGCGTACGCGCGGCAGTTCCTCGGCCAGATGGACAAGCCGGACGTCGACTTCATCGAGGGCCTGTCGCCGGCGGTGTCGATCGACCAGAAGTCGACCAGCCGCAACCCGCGCTCGACCGTCGGCACCATCACCGAGGTCTACGACTACCTCCGGCTGCTGTTCGCGCGCGCCGGCCGCCCGCACTGCCCCAATTGCGGCCGCCCGGTGGCCCGGCAGACGCCGCAGCAGATCGTCGACCGGGTGCTGGAGATGGTCGAGGGCACGCGGTTCCAGGTCCTCGCGCCGGTGATCCGCGGGCGCAAGGGGGAGTACGGCGAGCTGTTCTCCGACCTCCTGACGAAGGGGTTCAGCCGGGCCCGCGTCGACGGCGTCGTGGTGCCGCTGTCCGACCCGCCGAGGCTGAAGAAGTACGAGAAGCACACGATCGACGTCGTGGTCGACCGGCTGACCGTCAAGCCGTCGTCCAAGCGCCGGCTCACCGACTCGGTCGAGACCGCGCTGCGGCTCGGCGACGGCATGGTGACGCTGGAGTTCGTCGACCTGGCCGACGACGACCCGGGCCGGGAGCGGACGTACTCCGAGCACCTCGCCTGCCTGTTCTGCGACCTGGACTTCCAGGAGCTGGAGCCGCGGTCGTTCTCGTTCAACTCGCCGTACGGCGCCTGCACGGTCTGCACCGGCCTCGGCACCCGCAAGGAGGTCGACGCCGAGCTGGTCGTGCCCGACCCCGACCTCTCGCTCGCGGAGGGCGCGATCGCGCCGTGGGGGACCGGCCACCACTACGAGTACTTCGGCCGGCTGCTCACCGCGCTCGCCGACCAGGTCGGCTTCCGGATGGACACGCCGTGGCGGTCGCTGCCGAAGAAGGCGCAGCAGGCGGTCCTGCACGGCTCCGACCACCAGGTGCACGTCCGCTACCGCAACCGGTACGGCCGGGAGCGCTCGTACTACACGGCGTTCGAGGGGGTCATCCCGTTCCTCGAACGCCGCCACTCCGAGGCCGACTCGGAGACGAGCCGCGAGCGGTACGAGGGGTACATGCGCGACGTGCCGTGCCCCGCCTGCCACGGCGCCCGGCTCAAGCCGGAGTCGCTCGCGGTGACGCTGGGCGAGAAGACGATCTCCCAGGTCTCGGCGATGTCGATCGCCGAGTGCGCGAAGTTCCTGCTGACCCTCGAGCTGAACCAGCGCGAGGCGATGATCGCCGAGCGGGTGGTCAAGGAGGTCAACGCGCGGCTCGGGTTCCTCCTCGACGTCGGCCTCGACTACCTCTCGCTCGACCGGCCCGCCGCGACGCTCGCCGGCGGCGAGGCGCAGCGCATCCGGCTCGCCACCCAGATCGGCTCCGGCCTCGTCGGCGTCCTCTACGTGCTGGACGAGCCGTCGATCGGGCTGCACCAGCGCGACAACCGCCGGCTCATCGACACGCTGGAGCGGCTGCGCAACCTCGGCAACACGCTCATCGTCGTCGAGCACGACGAGGACACCATCAAGCACGCCGACTGGGTGGTCGACATCGGCCCCGGCGCCGGCGAGCACGGCGGCGCCGTCGTCTACTCCGGCCCCCGCGAGGGGCTGCTGGAGTGCGAGGCGTCAGTCACCGGCGCGTACCTGTCGGGACGGCGTTCGATCCCGGTGCCGGACATCCGGCGGCGGCCGGGCGACCGGTTCCTCGTCGTGGAGGGCGCGCGCGAGCACAACCTGCGCGACGTGACCGTGGCGTTCCCGCTCGGCTGCTTCGTCGCCGTCACCGGCGTCTCCGGCTCCGGCAAGTCCACCCTCGTCAACGACATCCTCTCCGCCGTGCTCGCCAACAAGATCAACGGCGCGCGCCAGGTGCCCGGCCGGCACAAGCGGGTGACCGGCCTGGAGCACCTCGACAAGGTCGTCACCGTCGACCAGTCGCCGATCGGGCGCACGCCCCGGTCCAACCCGGCGACGTACACCAAGGTCTTCGACCACATGCGCAAGCTGTTCGCCGAGACCACCGAGGCGAAGGTGCGCGGCTACCAGCAGGGCCGGTTCTCGTTCAACGTCAAGGGCGGGCGCTGCGAGTTCTGCGCCGGCGACGGCACCATCAAGATCGAGATGAACTTCCTGCCGGACGTCTACGTGCCGTGCGAGGTCTGCCACGGCGCCCGGTACAACCGGGAGACGCTGGAGGTGCACTTCAAGGGGAAGAACATCGCCGAGGTGCTCGACATGCCGATCGAGGAGGCGTTGCACTTCTTCGAGGCGGTGCCGGCGATCGCGCGGCACCTCCGGACGCTCAACGACGTCGGGCTCGGCTACGTCCGCCTCGGCCAGCCCGCGCCGACCCTCTCCGGCGGCGAGGCGCAGCGCGTCAAGCTCGCCTCCGAGCTGCAGAAGCGGTCGACCGGCCGGACCGTCTACATCCTCGACGAGCCGACGACCGGCCTGCACTTCGAGGACATCCGCAAGCTGCTCGGCGTCCTCGGCCGGCTGGTCGACACCGGCAACACCGTGATCGTCATCGAGCACAACCTCGACGTCATCAAGACCGCCGACTGGATCGTGGACATGGGCCCCGAGGGCGGCAGCGGCGGCGGCACCGTCGTCGCCGAGGGCACTCCGGAGCAGGTGGCGGAGGTGGAGGGCAGCCACACCGGGGCGTTCCTGCGCGAGCTGCTCGGGGGCCGTTCGGCCGCACCGGCGAAGCCGAAGGCGCGCCCGCGCAAGAAGACGGTCGCCGCGCGGGGGTAGCGGCGCGGGTGAGCGCGCTCCGGCGCGCGTGGGTCAGCGGCGGCCGGAGCGGGCGCCGACGCCGGCGGCGTAGCCGAGCAGACCGACCAGGCCCGTCGCCGCGAGCACCGCGCCGAGCACCCGCCACTGGTCGAACGCCGTCGACACGTCGAGCGCGACCGCCGCGCCGAGGAGGAACGTCAGCGCGTGCCCCAGCCCGGCCGTGACGAACGTCGTCGTCGACACCCACGGCAGCCGGTCCGGCAGCCGCAGGTAGAGCACCCCGACCCACACCAGGCCGACCGCGACGGGCAGGCCGAACACCGCCCAGGCGACGACGAGCCCGAAGTCGCTCTCCGGCGGGTCCGGCACCGGGACGAGCGCGTAGCCGACGCCGGCGCCGACGTAGCCGACCAGCAGCAGCCCGGTCACGTCGCTCGCCAGCGCCGCGGCGGCGAGCAGCGCGGGCAGGGGGTGCTGGTGCGGCTTCGGCGGCCGGTGCCGGGCCTGGAACGCCGCGACCCAGCGGACGACGAGGACGGCCAGCAGCGCGACGGCGAAGCCGATGACCGCGTGCTCGCGCCGCGCGTGCCGCGACGCGATCCGCCGCGCCCGCTCCGTGGGGCTGTCGCTGGCGCAGGCGGAGAGCAGCAGCACCGAGGCCGCCGCCAGCGCGTACCGCCCCCGCCGCCGCACGGCGGTCAGGCGCGCAGCAGGCGGTCGATGAGCGCGTCGATCGCCGTGTCGTGCCGTTCCTCGCCGGACGGGCAGAGCTCCTCCGTCGCGTCGAGGAAGCGGTGCAGCATGTCGACCGGCAACGTCACCCGCGACGCGCGCTTGCCCTCCACCAGCTCCAGCAGCACGTGCGCCGGGCCGTCCGGGCGGATCCGCACCAGGCCGTCGCCGGTCGGGTGGTCGCAGCCGTAGCGGAGGAAGTCCCGCAGCACCGCCCAGTGGCCGCGCGGCAACGCCGGGTGGTCCGGCTCGCAGGTCAGCAGCAGGCGCACCGCCAGCGGGTCCCGGCGGGACCAGGCGAGGCGCAGCGTCGTCGTCCGGTTGGGGCCGCTGCACCCACCCTCGACGATCACGCTCGCCGTGACGTCGTCCACGCCCACCTTCCCCGTCGCCGTTCCTGGACGACGAAATGTGACAGATCGGGCGCGAGTAAGCCAATCCCCTCACGCCCGGACGACGACGCGCTGGATGTCCGGGAACGGCTGCACGTACCGGCCGGGCACGCCGTCGCGCCGGTAGAGCACCTCGACCCCCGCCAGCGGCTCGACCCAGCCGGGCGGCGGGTCGCAGCAGAGCTCGACGTCGACGCCGACCACGACCTGCCCGTCGCGCCGCCGGACCACGGCGCCGCGCACCGGCGAGGCGTCCTCCAGCGTGCAGCAGTGGGCGCCGATGACGGCGCCCGCCGGGCGGACCGTGCTGCCCGGCGCGGTCAGCACCCGGACGTCCACCAGCTCCACCGCGCCCACGCCGTCGGCGAGGCTGAGCACCAACGGCACCCGCAGCCGCAGGCCCGCCCGGTACGGCACCACCGTCACCCGGCCGCGCGCGAACGCGTTCTCCTCCGGCTGCGGCTGGTACACCCGACCGGTGCCCAGGTCGGTCACGCCGCCGCCGAGGGAGCTGCGCACCTCGAACGCGGCCCCGCCGGAGGCGCCGCCCGGCACGGCGAGCGCGGCCGCCACCAGCACCGCCGCCACGAGCGGCCTCATCCGTGCGGCACCGGGGTCGGGTCCGGCGGGCGGCAGTCGTTGCGCCAGTCCAGCCCCGGCACCTGCACGCGCACCGGGAGCGGGACCGTCTCGTGGTGCGCCATGCCGGCGAAGCGGGGGCGGACCTCGACGCCGATCCCGCTGACGACCATCCAGCTGTCGGTCGCCCGCGTGCCGGCGCAGCCGTGGTCGGCCACGGCGACGTCGAGCCAGGCCGTCCGGTGCGGCGGGATGCGCACCGTCCGCGAGGGCCACCCGTCGTAGTGCGGCGGCCCGGCGTCCTCGGGGTAGGTCACCGTCACGGTGAACCGGCTGGTGTTGCGCACCGGCAGCCGCAGCCGCACGTGCGCGACCTCCCGCGGCGGGTACGCGACGACGACGGCGCCGTCGGAGTCGGTGGTGACCCGCCCCGGCGGGTCCAGCACGGCGCCGGTGCCGGCGAGCGCGAGCGCCGGGCGGGACAGCAGCGCCGAGCCGCCGAGCACCACGACGGCCCCGGCCGCCAGCACCGCGAGCAGCACCCGCGTCGAGCGCGGCACGTGCCAGCCGTAACCGGCCGGCGGTTCCCCCGTCACGGCGCGGACGATGGCAGCCCGAGCCTGCCGGGCGCAAGGGGAGTTCGTACGATGCCGGTATGGCCCACCCGGCGAGCTACCGACCCGCGCCGGGCACCATCCCGGACGCGCCGGGCGTCTACAAGTTCCGCGACCGCGACGGCCGCGTCATCTACGTCGGCAAGGCGAAGAGCCTGCGGTCGCGGCTGTCCAGCTACTTCCAGGACGTCCGCAACCTGCACCAGCGCACCCGCACCATGGTGGAGACCGGCGCGAGCGTCGAGTGGACCGTCGTCAGCACCGAGGTCGAGGCGCTCCAGCTCGAGTACAACTGGATCAAGGAGTTCGACCCGCGGTTCAACGTCCGCTACCGCGACGACAAGTCGTACCCGAGCCTCGCGATCACCTTCGACGACGAGTACCCGCGCGCCATGGTCATGCGCGGGCCGAAGAAGCGCGGCGTCCGCTACTTCGGCCCGTACGCCCACGCCTGGGCGATCCGCGAGACGCTCGACCTGCTGCTGCGGGTGTTCCCGGTGCGGACGTGCAGCGCGGGCGTGTTCAAGCGGGCCGGCCAGGTCGGGCGGCCGTGCCTGCTCGGCTACATCGGCAAGTGCTCCGCCCCCTGCGTCGGCCGCGTCGACGCCGACGAGCACCGCCGCCTCGCCGAGGAGCTCGCCGACTTCCTCGCCGGCCAGACCGAGCGCCACCTCAAGCGGCTGGAGCGCGAGATGGCCGCCGCCTCCGCGGCCCTGGAGTTCGAACGCGCCGCCCGCCTGCGCGACGACATCGGCGCGCTGCGCCGCGCGATCGAGAAGCAGGCCGTCGTCCTCCCCGGCGGCGTCGACGCCGACGTCGTCGGGCTGACCGAGGACCCGCTGGAGGCGGCGTTCCAGGTGTTCCACGTCCGGGACGGCCGCGTCCGCGGCCAGCGCGGCTGGGTGGTGGACCGGGTCGAGGAGCTGGACACCCCGGACCTGGTGTCGTCGTTCGTGGAGCAGCTCTACGGCTCCGCCACCGCCGAGGACGTGCCGCGCGAGGTGCTCGTCCCGGCGCTGCCGCCGAACGCCGACGCCCTGGCCGACTGGCTCTCCGGCATCCGCGGCGCGCGCGTCTCGCTGCGGGTGCCCGAGCGCGGCGACAAGCGGGCGTTGCAGGAGACGGTCACGCGCAACGCCGCCCACGCGTTCCAGCTCCACAAGCTGCGCCGCGCCGGCGACCTGTCCGCCCGCAGCAAGGCGCTCGGCGAGATCCAGGACGCGCTCGGCCTGCCGGACGCGCCGTTGCGGATCGAGTGCTTCGACATCTCGAACCTCCAGGGCACCAGCGTCGTCGGCTCGATGGTCGTGTTCGAGGACGGGCTGGCGCGCAAGAGCGAGTACCGGCGGTTCTCCGTCCGCCACGTCGAGGGGCAGGACGACGTCGGCGCGATGTACGAGGTCATCCACCGGCGCTTCGCGCGGTACACCGACGAGCGCGACGCGCCGCCGCCGCGCGAGGAGGAGGGGGAGCGGCGGCGGTTCGCCTACCCGCCGAACCTCGTCGTGGTCGACGGCGGCCCGCCGCAGGTCGCCGCCGCCGCCCGCGCGATGGACGAGCTCGGCGTCGTCGACGTCTCGCTCTGCGGCCTGGCCAAGCGCCTCGAGGAGGTGTGGCTGCCGGACCGCGACGAGCCGGTGATCCTGCCGCGCACCAGCGAGGGCCTGTACCTGCTGCAGCGCGTGCGCGACGAGGCGCACCGGTTCGCGATCGCGTACCACCGGCAGAAGCGGTCCCGGTCGATGACCACCTCCGCGCTCGACACCGTCCCCGGCCTCGGCGAGACGCGGCGGAAGGCGCTGCTCAAGCACTTCGGCTCGGTCAAGCGGCTGCGCGCCGCCACCCCCGAGGAGATCGCCGAGGTGCCCGGCATCGGGCCGAAGACCGCCGTCACCGTCGCCGCCGCGCTGGCCGCCACGGCGCCCGCGCCCGCCGTCGACCCGGCCACCGGCGAGATCCTCGAACCCGCCGACACGTAACCGCACGAACCTCCCTGTTCCGGGCGGAACGCCGGGCGTACGGTCGCGCCGACGGGCCGTTCACGGGGGACGGCCCGCGGGGGAACAGGGGGAACCACCATGTCGTACCGGCGCCTGCTCGTCAGCCTGCTGCTCGCCGTTCCGCTGCTCGCCGCGCCCACCGCTCCGGCCGTCGCCGAGGACGGCGGCGGGTGCTACCTGTACGACCCGGCGTTCCGGCCGGAGATGGGCGCCGACCCGGCGGTCTACGTCGCCGACCAGGTCGACCCGCCCGACCCGCCCGACCCGCACGGCGCGTTCGACCCGTCGAACCTGCCCTGCCCGACGGTCGGCGACCTCACCAACCCGGCCAACCTGCCGGACCCGCCGATGGTCTGCACCGACTTCGAGACCGGCTGCGACGGCCGCTACCTCGACCCGTGGGACAGCGCGATCCCGCCCGGCACGGACACCGCCTACACGACCGACTCGTTCCCGCGCGACGGGACGCGCGGGGCGTTCACCGGGGTGGGGCTGACCGTGAAGGACCACGACGGGTCGGCGATGGACGAGGACGGCATCGTCGGCTACGGCATGGCGCTGCCGACGAAGGACGCCCGCTACCGGCCGTGCGACAACGTGCAGGACCCGTACAACGGGGCCTGCCTGTTCCCGGGCAAGGGCGGCTACCTGGCCGCCAAGAACTTCTTCGCGGGCGGCGGCAGCAACTTCTCCGCCGGCCTGTTCGTCGGCAACTACAGCAGGAAGGACACCTGCCCGTCGCCGTGCAACCACTGGTGGGGCCAGCGCACCGGCCGCGTCGACGTCGAGATCTACGCCGTGGCCGGTGGGCACACCGACATCCGGTACGTGCGCACGCGCTTCGCGCAGCGGAGCGAAGAGTTCACCGTCCACGCCAACCAGGGGACGTACGCGCAACCGGTCGGGGACGTCCGGCTGCGGCTGCTCGGCGACCCCGGCGTCGTGCGGCTCGCGGGCATCGTCGCCCGGGCCGGGGTCCGCGTCGGCACCACCGAGGCGCAGCTGCGGCTGTTCGAGGCCGGCTCCGGCTACACCTCGTCCAACGGGCACGGGCTGCAGGCGTTCGCCACGGCGGGCACGAACACCAACGGTTACTACGACACCGGCGCGCTCTACGCTGGCTACTACGACATCCGCGCGTACGACAAGAAGACGGGGGTCTGCCGGATGCGACCCGCCACCTACCTCTCGGCGACCGGCCGGATCGACCTCGACCTGGCCAACCAGGCCGACTTCGGTCACGGGTTCAACCAGCCATGCTGACGAGGAGCGCCCGGTGGGCGGTCGTGACGGCGCTGCTGCTCGCGGCGGCGCCGCCGCTGTCGCCCGCGGCACGCGCGACGACGCCGCGGCCGACCAGCATCCGGGTGACGCCCACGCACGCATCCGACGGCGAGTACTTCACCGCTGAGGGCGTCGCCGCGTGCGGGTACGACCGGCTGATGGTCGAGTACGACACCTACGCCGGCAACCACACGGCGCACGGCACCGACTGGGAGGCGCCGAAGGGTCCGCCGCCCGGCCCCGACGGCTGGCCCTACAAGATCACCGTCCGGGTGCCGCACACGAGCCGGCCCGGTTCCGCCGTGGTGTACGTCGCGCCGTACTGCGACCCCGAAGGCTTCGAAGCCAGCGACAGCGTGCCGGTGCGGATCGACCTCGCGACGGTGCGGTTCACGGTGACACCGCCGCGGCCGCGGGCCGGCGACACCGTCACGGTCACCGGCACCGGCTGCTACGGCACCACGTCGGCGACCGCGCCGGTCGAGGTGCGGTGGGCGAACGGCGCGTTCACCCGCGCCGTCCCGCTCGTCCGGCCGCGGACGGCGCAGATCGGCGACGGCCACGGCATCACGGTCCGCACCACCGTGCCGCCGGGCGCGGCGGGGACGGCACGGGTGACGCTGCTCGCCGGCGCCGACTGCCCGGGCACCGCGCTGCCGGCGGCGGTGACGTTCCCGGTGCTGCCGCCGCGCGCCGCGCCGGGGACCGCGCGACCGGCGACGACGGCACCGGCCACGCACCCGCCGGTGCCGACGCCGCCGGCGACCGCGACACCGGCAGCCCGGCCCGCAGCCACGACGCCGGCGCCGGTCCCGACCACGGCCCCGACGGCCGTCGCGACGGCCCCGGTCGCGCACCGGCGGGTGCCGCGGGCGCCGGTGCTCGTCGTGGCGGCGGTGCTCGCGGGGGCGGGCGCGTTCGGCGTCCACCGGCTGCGCCGGCCGGCAACGCCGCGGTGACGCCAGGGGCGCCGAGGTGACGGACGCCGGCAACGACGCCCCGAGAAGCGGCTGCCCGCCCACGAGCACCGGCGGCGCCTCGTAGAGTGCAACGCGTGACCGACGCGACGACGGCGCTCGAGCTCACCGTCATCACGGGCCTGTCGGGGGCGGGGCGCAGCGAGGCGGCGAAGGCGTTCGAGGACATGGGCTGGTTCGTCGTGGACAACCTGCCCCCGTCGCTGCTCGGCACCATGGCCGAGCTGGTCACCCGCTCGCAGGGCGCGGTGTCGCGGGTCGCGGTGGTCGTCGACGTCCGCGGCCGGGCGTTCTTCTCCGACCTCCGCGCCGGGCTGGACGAGCTGGCGGGCAAGGGCGTCGGGCGGCGGATCCTGTTCCTCGAGGCGAGCGACGAGGCGCTGGTGCGGCGGTTCGAGCACGTGCGCCGCCCGCACCCGTTGCAGGGCGACGGGCGGCTGGTCGACGGCATCGAGCGCGAACGCGAGCTGCTCGCCGAGCTGCGCGGCGAGGCCGACCTGATCGTCGACACGACCGACCTCAACGTGCACGAGCTGCGCGCCAAGATCGAGGAGGCGTTCGCGGGCGGCACCGGCGGCCCGGCGCTGCGGGCGACGGTGGTGAGCTTCGGCTTCAAGTACGGCCTGCCGGTCGACGCCGACCTGGTGGTGGACTGCCGGTTCCTGCCGAACCCGCACTGGGAGCCGGAGCTGCGGCCGTACTCGGGGAAGGACCAGGTCATCAAGGACTTCGTCCTGGGGCAGCCGGACGCGCTGCCGTTCCTGGAGCGGTACAGCGACCTGCTCGCGCTGCTGACGCACGGCTACGTGCACGAGGGGAAGCGGTACCTCACGCTCGCCGTGGGCTGCACCGGCGGCAAGCACCGCAGCGTCGTCATGGCCGAGGAGCTGGCCGGGCGGCTGGCGCAGACCGGCGCCGACGTCCGCGTCGTGCACCGCGATCTGGGTCGCGAATGACCGGCCCGAACGTCGTCGCCCTCGGTGGCGGCCACGGCCTGGCCGCGAGCCTGCAGGCGTTGCGGCAGCTCACCGACAACCTCACCGCGGTCGTCACCGTCGCCGACGACGGCGGCTCGTCCGGCCGTCTGCGCCACGAACTGGACGCCCTCCCGCCCGGCGACCTGCGGATGGCGCTGGCCGCGCTGGCGGGCGACGGCGAGTGGGGGCGGACCTGGGAGGCACTGCTCCAGCACCGGTTCCGCAGCGACGGGCCGCTCGACGGCCACGCGGTCGGCAACCTGCTGCTCGTCGGCCTCGCCGAGATCACGGGCGACTACGTGAAGGCCCTCGACCTGACCGCAACGCTGCTCGGGCTGCGCGGCCGCGTGCTCCCGATGACGACCGAACGCATCGAGATCGTCGCGGAGGTCGCCGGCCTGGACGCCGGCGACCTGCAACGCATCACCCACGTGCGCGGCCAGGTCGAGGTGGCGACGACGCCGGGCCGGGTCTGCGCCGTCTGCCTCGACCCGGCGGACCCGCCCGCGACGCCGGAGGCGGTGGCGGCGATCGACCGCGCCGACTGGGTGGTGCTGGGCCCCGGCAGCCTGTTCACGTCGATGGTGCCGCACCTGCTCGTGCCCGGCCTGCGCGAGGCGATCGCGCGCACGAGCGCCAAGCGGGTGCTGGTCCTCAACCTCGTGCCGCAGACCGGGGAGACCAGCGGCTTCACGCCGGCGGCCCACCTCAACGCCGTCGCGGCGCACGTCCCGGACCTGCCGTTCGACTGCGTGCTGGCCGACAGCGCGACGCTCGACCAGGATGCACTCGTAGAGGCGGCGAAGGACCTGGGGGCGGAGGTTCGGTTCGCGCCGGTCGCGGCCGACGGCCACGCGGCCCGGCACGAACCGCAACGCCTGGCCCGCGCGTACGCGGACCTGATGACGACGACGGAGGGGAGCGACCCCGGGTGGCGATGACCTCGGCGATCAAGAACGAGCTGGCGCACGTGCAGGTCACCGCGCCGCACTGCCGGCGGGCCGAGATGGCGACGCTGCTGCGGTTCGCCAACGCGCTGCACCTCGTCGCCGGCCAGGTCGTCGTGGAGGCGGAGCTCGACACCGGAGCCGCCGCGCGGCGGCTGCGCAAGGACATCGTCGAGATCTTCGGCAAGCAGACCGACCTCAAGGTGCTCGCCGCCGGTGGCCTCCGGCGCGGCAACCGCTACGTCGTCAGCGTCGCCAAGGACGGCGAGGGGCTGGCCCGCGCGGCGGGCCTGCTCGACCCGAAGGGCCGCCCGGTGCGCGGCCTGCCGCCGGCGATCGTCGGCGGGCGCGAGTGCGACGCGGCGGCCGCGTGGCGCGGCGCGTTCCTCGCCCACGGCAGCCTCACCGAGCCCGGCCGGTCCTGCGCCCTCGAGGTCACCTGCCCCGGCCCGGAGGCGGCGCTGGCGCTGGTCGGCGCCGCGCGGCGCATCGGTGTCAACGCCAAGGCGCGCGAGGTGCGCGGCGTCGACCGGGTCGTGGTCCGCGACGGCGACGCGATCGCGTTGCTGCTCGCGAAGCTCGGCGCGCACGAGGGCGTCCTGGCCTGGGAGGAACGCCGCATGCGCCGCGAGGTGCGCGCCACCGCCAACCGCCTCGCCAACTTCGACGACGCCAACCTGCGCCGCTCCGCGCGCGCCGCGGTGGCCGCCTCCGAGCGGGTGCAGGAGGCGTTGAAGATCCTCGGCGAGGACGCGCCGGAGCACCTGCTCGCGGCGGGCCGGCTGCGCATCGAGCACGGCCAGGCCAGCCTCGAGGAGCTCGGCTCGCTGGCCGACCCGCCGTTGACGAAGGACGCCGTCGCCGGCCGGATCCGGCGGCTGCTGGCGCTCGCCGACAAGCACGCGGGCGGCGGCGGCGACGACGATTCCGAGGCGGACGGCACGGAGCGTTAGAGTCGGGGGCACCAAGGGACGCTCGACGAGGAGATGACCACCGGTGCCTGTCCGCGTAGGGATCAACGGCTTCGGCCGCATCGGCCGCAACTTCTGGCGGGCGGTCGACGCCCTGCCGGGCAACGACGTGGAGATCGTCGCCGCCAACGACCTCGGCGACCTGCCGACGATGGCGCACCTGCTCAAGTACGACACCGTCCTCGGGCGGCTGCCGTACGACGTGAGCGTGAGCGACGGCGCGATCCACATCGGCCCGCACACCGTGAAGATCCTCGCCGAGAAGGACCCGGGCGCGCTGCCGTGGGCGGACCTCGGCGTGGACGTCGTCATCGAGTCGACCGGCCGCTTCACCGACGCGTCCGACGCGCGCAAGCACATCGACGGCGGCGGCGCCAAGAAGGTGATCATCTCCGCGCCCGCGAAGGGCGAGGACATCACCATCGTCATGGGCGTCAACGACGACAAGTACGAGCCGGCCAGCCACCACGTGCTGTCCAACGCCTCGTGCACGACCAACTGCGTCGCGCCGCTGGCCAAGGTGCTGCTCGACAACTTCGGGATCGTCAAGGGCTTCATGACGACGACCCACGCCTACACCAACGACCAGGTCATCCTCGACTTCACGCACAAGGACCTGCGCCGCGCCCGCGCCGCCGCGCAGAACATCATCCCCACCACCACCGGCGCGGCGAAGGCCGTGTCGCTCGCGATCCCGGAGCTGAAGGGCAAGCTCGACGGCTTCGCGATGCGCGTGCCGGTGCCGGACGGCTCGGTCACCGACCTGGTCGTCCAGGTCGAGCGCGAGACGACCGTCGACGAGGTGAAGGCGGCGTACGAGAAGGCGGCCACCAGCGGCCAGCTCGCCGGCTACCTGCGCTACACCGAGGACCCGATCGTGTCGTCCGACATCGTCGGCGACCCGCACTCGTGCATCGTCGACGCGAGCCTGACGATGGTGAACGGCGACATGGTCAAGGTCGTCGGCTGGTACGACAACGAGTGGGGCTACTCCAACCGACTCGCCTCCCTCTGCCAGCTGGTCGGTTCGTCGCTGTAGGCGCGGCTGCCCCAGCGCGACGCTGGCGGCGTTGGCGTCGTCGCGGATAGCGCCACTATCCGCTCCTCCTCCGCCTTGCCAGCCCCGCCCTGGAACAGCCGGTCCCGTTGCGTCTCGTCGAGAAGGGTCACCCCGTGCGTTCCGTTGACGACCTGGCGGTCGAGGGCCGCCGGGTCCTGATCCGCTGCGACCTCAACGTCCCCCTCGACGGCGAGCGCATCACCGACGAGGGCCGGATCGTGGCGTCGCTGCCGACGATCCGTTCGGTGCTCGACCGCGGCGGCAGCGCCGTCGTCATGAGCCACCTCGGCCGCCCCAAGGGGCAGCCGAACGCGAAGTACAGCCTCGCGCCGGTGGCGCGGCGGCTGGGCGAGCTGCTCGGCACCGAGGTGCCGCTCGTCCCGCTGGGGGAGCCGGCGCCGGCGCCGGTGGCGTTGCTGGAGAACCTCCGGTTCGACCCGCGGGAGGAGTCCGGCGACGAGTCGTTCGCGAAGGAGCTGGCCGCCTACGGCGACTGCTACGTCGGCGACGGCTTCGGCGCGCTGCACCGCGCGCACGCGTCGGTCGCCGGCGTGCCGCGGCTGCTGGAGCACGCGGCCGGCTACCTGGTGACCAAGGAGCTCGGCGTCCTGCGGGCGCTCACCACCGACCCGGACCGGCCGTACGCCGTCGTCCTCGGCGGTTCGAAGGTCAGCGACAAGCTCGCCGTGATCACGAACCTCCTGGGCGTCGTCGACCGGCTGCTCGTGGGCGGCGGCATGTGCTTCACCTTCCTCGCCGCGCAGGGTCACGGCGTGGGCGACTCGCTGCTCGAGGCCGACCAGCTCGACGCCGTGCGCGGCATGCTGGCGACCGCGGAGCAGCGCGGCGTGCAGCTCCTCCTGCCGACCGACGTCGTGGTGGCGAAGGAGATCAGCGACGACGCCGAGACCCGCGTCGTCGCAGCGGACGCGATCCCGGACGGCTGGAAGGGCCTCGACATCGGCCCTGAGACGGTCGCCGCGTTCGCGGCGGCCGTCGAGCAGTCGCACACCGTGTTCTGGAACGGCCCGATGGGCGTGTTCGAGGTGGCGCCGTTCGCCAACGGCACCAAGGGCGTCGCGGAGGCCGTGGCGGCCGCGCCGGGCATGAGCGTCGTCGGCGGCGGCGACTCCGCGGCGGCGGTCCGGCAGCTCGGCATGGCGGAGCGGTTCGGGCACATCTCGACCGGCGGGGGAGCGAGCCTCGAGTACCTGGAGGGCAAGACCCTCCCCGGCGTCGCGGCGTTGGAGGCGTAGCAGGTGGCCAAGCCGACCCGCCGGCCGATGATGGCCGGCAACTGGAAGATGAACCTCAACCACCTCGAGGCGATCCAGCTCGTGCAGAAGCTGGCGTTCGCGCTCGACCCGGCCGACCACGACGCGGTCGAGGTGGTCGTGCTGCCGCCGTTCACCGACCTGCGCAGCGTGCAGACGCTCGTCGACGGCGACAAGCTGCTCCTCTCCTACGGCGCCCAGGACCTCAGCCCGCACGCCAACGGGGCGTACACCGGCGACGTCAGCGGCCCCATGCTGGCCAAGCTCGGCTGCTCCTACGTCGTCGTCGGCCACTCGGAGCGCCGCGAGTACCACCACGAGGACGACGAGGTCGTCAACGCCAAGGTGAAGGCGGCGTTCGCGCATGGCATCGTCCCGATCCTCTGCGTCGGCGAGCCGCTCGACGTGCGGCGTTCGGGCGGGCACATCGACCACGCGCTCGCGCAGCTCGTCGCGGCGGTCGACGGCGTCCCCGCCGAGCAGGCGAAGGACCTCGTGGTCGCCTACGAGCCGATCTGGGCGATCGGCACGGGCGAGGTGGCGACGCCGGACGACGCGCAGGAGGTCTGCGGCGCCCTCCGCGGCCGTCTCGCCGACCTCTACGGCCGCGAGGTCGCCGACGGCGTCCGCGTCCTCTACGGCGGCTCCATGAAGGCCGGCAACGTCGCGTCGATCATGAACGGGCCGGACGTCGACGGCGGCCTCGTCGGCGGCGCCAGCCTCGACGCGGACGAGTTCGCGGCGATCGTCCGGTACCGCCTCCACCCCCAGCCGTAGTCACCACCGGTAGTCACAGAACGACAACCGGTCATCGTGGGGCATAACAGTCTCGTCACGATGGGACGGCGGTTGCCTCCGGCGCCTGGCGATCCGGCGCGCGGACCCGCTTCAATGACGGCGTTCCTCGCCCGGCCTCGGGCTGCCACACGACAGGGCTGTGTGGCAGCAGCGCGTGATGCGCGACCGGGCCGGCGTGTTCGCCGCGACAGTCGCGGCGAGGGAAGGTGGGCCATGAGCCTGAGGAAGCACACGAGGGTTGGCGCCGCGCTGTTCTGCGCGCTCGCCCTCACCGCCGCGGCGTGCGGCACGAAGGACAAGACCGGCGACGGTGGCGGCGACCTGAAGCCGGGCGGCGTCCTGAAGCTCAGCGGTCTGAAGGACGTCACGCACTACGACACGAACCAGGCGTACGAGGTTCGTGCGTGGGGCTTCCACCTGCGCGCGACCACGCGGCAGATGCTGTCGTACGCCAACACCAAGGACGAGAAGAAGCGCGACGAGCCGGTGCCGGACCTCGCCACCGACATGCCGAAGATCAGCGACGACGGCCTGACGTACACCTACACGATCAAGGACAACGTCAAGTTCTCCACCGGCAAGGAGATCGAGGCCGCCGACTTCATCCGCGCGATCAAGCGCCTCTGCGACCCGAACGGCGTCTCCGGCGGTCTGTCGTACTACACCGCGACGATCACCGGCATGACCTCGTACTGCGACGGCTTCGCCGGCATCAAGAAGGACGACCCGAAGGCCGCCAAGGCCTACGTGGAGGGCCACGAGATCAGCGGCCTCACCGCGCCGTCGCCCAAGACCTTGGTCGTGAAGCTCACGCAGAAGGCCGGCGACTTCAACAACATGATGGCCATCCCGTTCACGACCCCGGTCCCGCCGGAGGTCCTGAACTACCTCACGGACTCCGCCGAGTTCCGCAAGCACCTCGGTGAGTTCGCGAGCGGCCCGTACATGGTCGACACCTACGCGGCGAAGCAGAGCCTCACGCTCAAGCGCAACCCGCAGTGGGTCAAGGACACGGACAAGCTCCGTGCCGCCTACGTCGACCGCGTCGAGATCACGCTGAACGCCGCCTCCAAGGAAGCGATCCAGCAGCAGGTCGAGGCCGGCACCGTCGACATGTACCTGCGTGGCAACCCGCCGAACGCGGCTGCCGCCAAGGCCGAGGCCGCCAACGACCCGCGTCTGAAGGTCGACAAGGACGGCGCCTGCGTCTTCTACATCTCGTTCAACCTGAACCACAGCACCCCGGGTGGCCAGGCGCTGAAGAACAAGGTCGTGCGCCAGGCGCTGAACTACGCGATCGACAAGACCGCGATCATCCAGGTGCTCGGCGGCCCGCGTAACGGCTCGCCGGCGGGTCAGATCCTCACCCCGGTCCTGCTGGGCTACAAGCAGATCGACCCGTACGCCACCCCGAACAGCAAGGGTGACCTGGCCAAGGCGAAGAGCCTGCTCCAGTCGGCCAACATCACCAGCCTGAAGCTGGACTTCATCTACGACAACACCGAGACGAACAAGAACATCGTCCAGGTCGTCGCGGACCAGCTGAAGAACATCGGCATCGCGATCAACCCGATCCCGCGGGACGACGCGACGGTCGACACGACCAACCCGAAGTCCGACAACTGGGACCTGTACTACGCGGGTTGGTGCCCGGACTGGAACGGCAACGGCGCGCGCACGTTCTTCACGCCGCTGCTCTCCGACCCGGGTCTGAAGAACTACAAGGCCGGCGGCAGCTACAACTACGGCGGCTACGACAACCCGGACGTGGACAAGAAGGTCGAGGAGGCCCTGGCGGCGACGCCGGAGCAGGCCGCCGACATCTGGCCCGAGATCGACGCGAAGGTCATGGACGACGCCCCGTGGATCCCGATCTACACGAGCAACTCCGTGAACTTCATCTCGTCGCGCGTGAAGGGGTTCGTGTTCTTCCCCTTCTCGACCTCGGGTGACATCACCAACATCGCGGTGAGCTAGTCCGGAACGGCATCACCCTGGCGGGGTCCTCCTTCTCGGGGGACCCCGCCAGGCCGTCCGTGCCCTACCATGGTCGCGTCCCAGCCCAGTCCCGGCCCTACGCACGTCGGAGTCCCGGCGTGGCGGAAGGCGTCCCGATAGGGGTCTTCGTTGGCTCTGCTCGAGGTCAATGACCTCCACGTGTCGTTCCCGACCGAGGACGGCATCGTCAAGGCGGTCCAGGGCGTCTCGTTCTCGATCGAGCCCGGGCAGACGCTCGGCATCGTCGGCGAGTCCGGCTCCGGCAAGAGCGTCTCGACGCAGACGATCCTCGGCCTGACCCGCGGCGCGCGGATCACCGGCCAGGCGCTGCTCGAGGGGCGCGACCTGCTGACGATGAAGCCCGACGAGCTCCGGGCCGTGCGCGGGGCGAAGATCGCGATGATCTTCCAGGACCCGCTGTCGAGCCTGCACCCGCAGTACAAGGTCGGGTGGCAGATCGTAGAGATGATCCGCGCGCACGAGCCGATGACGAAGGAGCAGGCCCGCGCCCGCGCGGTCGAGCTGCTCAAGCTGGTCGGCATCCCGCAGCCGGAGCGCCGCGTCGACGACTACCCGCACCAGTTCTCCGGCGGCATGCGCCAGCGCGCGATGATCGCCATGGCGCTCGCGCTGAACCCCTCCGTCCTGATCGCCGACGAGCCCACGACCGCGCTGGACGTCACCGTCCAGGCGCAGATCCTCGACCTCATCGAGAAGGTGCAGGCCGAGTTCGGCACGGCGGTGATCATGATCACGCACGACCTCGGCGTCGTCGCCGACCTGGCCGACCAGGTCCTCGTCATGTACGCCGGCAAGCCGGTCGAGGTCAGCGACCGCCGCACGATCTACTACCGGCCGCACCACCCGTACACCAAGGGCCTGCTCGAGTCGATCCCGTCGTCCGCCGCCACGATGGCGGGGGAGCGGCTCAAGCCGATCAAGGGCTCCCCGCCGAGCCTCATCAACCTGCCGTCGGGCTGCTCGTTCCACCCGCGGTGCCCGTACGTCATGGACGTCTGCCTGACCGACGTGCCGCCGCTGTACCCGGTGGGCGGCGAGGTCCTGCACCGTTCCGCCTGCCACCTGCCGCCCGACGAGGTCGGCCTCGGTGCCGCCGTCGAGGCGGCGCGGGTCGCGACCGCCGAGGCGCACCGCGACGAGGAGACCGTCGCGCAGAGCGCCGGCGCGCGGAAGCCGCGCAAGCGGGCCGCGAGCACGTCCACCGCCACCACGCCGAAGGCCGCCCCGAGGACGAAGCGATGACCGCCGTCGACGCCGGCTTCGCGCCGGCCCCCGAGACCTCCGGCGACGTGCTGCTGCGGCTGCGCGGCGTCGTCAAGCACTTCCCGATCACCAAGGGCATCGTCTTCAAGAAGGAAGTGGCCCGGGTCCACGCCGTCGACGGCGTGGACATGGAGCTGCGCCGCGGCGAGACGCTCGGCCTGGTCGGCGAGACCGGCTGCGGCAAGTCGACGCTGGCCCGCGTGATCATGGGCCTGCACCCGGCCACCGCCGGCACCATCGAGTTCGAGGGCCAGAACATCACCAACCTGCCGCGGGCCGCGATGCGTGGCTTCCGCCGCGAGATGCAGATGGTGTTCCAGGACCCGTACGGCTCGCTCAACCCGAAGCGCCGCGTCGGCTCGATCATCGGCGACCCGTTCGCGATCCACGGCATCGCGGAGGGCCCGGAGCGCAAGCGCCGGGTGCAGGAGCTGATGGAGGTCGTCGGCCTCAACCCCGAGCACTACAACCGGTTCCCGTCGGAGTTCTCCGGCGGCCAGCGGCAGCGCATCGGCGTCGCCCGCGCGCTCGCGCTGCGGCCCAAGCTGATCGTCTGCGACGAGCCGGTGTCCGCGCTCGACGTGTCGATCCAGGCGCAGATCATCAACCTGCTGGACGACCTCCAGCGCGAGTTCAACCTCACCTACATCTTCATCGCGCACGACCTGTCGGTCGTCCGCCACGTCTCCGACCGGGTCGCGGTCATGTACCTCGGCAAGGTCGCCGAGCTCGGCACCGTCGGCCGGCTCTACGACCGCCCGCGCCACCCGTACACCAACGCGCTGCTCTCGGCCGTCCCGGTCGCCGACCCGGACCTCGCCGACCAGCGGGAGCGGATCGTCCTCTCCGGCGACGTGCCGTCGCCGATCAACCCGCCGTCGGGCTGCCGGTTCCACCCGCGCTGCCCGAAGGCGCAGCCGAACTGCGTGACCGACGTGCCGGAGCTGATCCCGCGCCTCGGCGACCCGCCCGGCGAGCTGGCCGCCTGCCACTACCCGGTGCAGGAGGGCGAGAGCCTCGCGCGCCAGCACGCCGCCATCCGGCAGGAGTCCACGGCCCCCGAGATCGGGAGTGACACGCCATGACGACGCTCGCCACCGAAGGCGCGAACGCCCCGTCGAACACCGGCGGCTCCGGCGGCTCGCCCGCCCGGATCGAGGGCCGCACCCCGACCCAGCTCGCCTGGCTGCGGCTCAAGCGCGACCGGGTCGCGATGGCCGCCGCGGTCACGATCGTGCTGCTCGTGCTCATGGCGATCTTCGCGCCGCTGCTCGCCAAGCTGGTCGGCCACGGCCCGTACTTCCAGGACCGCGTCCACGGCCTCACCGAGTCCGGCATCCCGACCGGCCCGTCGAAGCGCGCGCTGCTCGGGTTCGACGCCGTCGGCCGCGACGTGCTCGTCCGGATCTTCTACGGCTCCCGCATCTCGCTGTTCATCGGCCTGGTGTCGACGTCGATCGCGCTGTTCATCGGCGTGGTCATCGGCCTGTTCGCCGGCTACTTCGGCGGCTGGGTCGACGCGATGCTCTCCGGCCTGATGGACGTCGTCCTCAGCTTCCCGTTCCTGCTCACCGCGCTGACGCTCGTCGCGATCTTCAACCCGAGCGTCTACGTCAGCATCATGATCATCGCGTTCTTCGGCTGGGTGTACATCGCCCGGATCGTCCGCGGCCAGGTGCTGTCGTTGCGGGAGAAGGAGTTCATCGAGGCCGCCCGGTCGCTGGGGGCGAGCGACCTGCGGATCATGTTCAGCGACGTCCTGCCGAACCTCGTCGCCCCGATCATCGTCTACGCGACGCTGCTCATCCCGTCGAACATCCTCGCCGAGGCGAGCCTGTCGTTCCTCGGCCTCGGCGTGAAGCCGCCGACGGCGACGTGGGGGCAGATGCTCGCCGAGTCGCAGGAGGTCTACACCGTCGCGTGGTGGTTCTTCCTGTTCCCGGGGCTGGCGCTGCTCGTCACGGTGCTCGCCTTCAACCTGCTGGGTGACGGGCTGCGGGACGCGCTCGACCCCCGCGCCACCCAGACGCTCGCGAAGTAGCGGAGGACTCACATGGGCGCCTACGTCATCCGCCGGCTCCTCAAGATGATCTTCGTCTTGTGGCTGCTCACGGTCGTCGTGTTCATCCTGTTCAACCTGATCCCGCAGGACCCGGTGAAGTACATCGTGCCGCGCGGCTGCAACCAGGCCTGCCGCGACCTGGTCAACGCGAAGTACCACTTCAAGGACCCGATCCTCACGAAGTACTGGCACTTCCTGTTCCGCGGGCCGTCGATCGACGGCGTGCCGACCGGCCTGTTCCACTGGCCGCCGTCCTTCGGCGCGTCGTACCAGAGCAAGCAGCCGGTCACCGCCGCGCTGGCGCAGGGCATCCCGGTCACCGCGTCGCTGGCGATCGGCTCGGCCGTCATCTGGCTGCTCATGGGCATCCCGATCGGCATGGTCGCGGCGACCCACCCGCGCTCGCTGCGCGACCGCATCACGACCGGCTTCGCGCTCGTCGGCCTGTCCATGCCGACGTTCTTCCTCGGCCTGCTGCTGCTGTACTTCTTCTTCTTCCTGCCGACGAAGAACCACATCACGCTGCCGAACGGCGAGCCGTTCTTCCCGGCGAGCGGGTACACGCCGCTGCTCAGCAACCCGATCCAGTGGGCGCACCACCTGTTGTTACCGTGGTTCACGCTGGCGTTCGTCAACGCCGCCGTCTACTCGCGCATGACCCGCGGGTCGATGCTCGAGGTGCTCGGCGAGGACTACATCCGCACCGCCCGCTCGAAGGGCCTCTCCGAGCGGCGGGTGATCTACCGGCACGGCCTGCGCAGCGCGCTCACCCCGGTGGTGACGCTGCTCGGCCTGGACCTCGGCACGCTGCTCGGCGGCGCGATCATCACCGAGAAGCTGTACTCGCTCAACGGCGTCGGCGCGCTCGCCATCGACGCCGTGCGGGACCACGACCTGCCGGTGCTGCTCGGGACGGTGGTCACGGCGGCGTTCTTCATCGTGGTCGCCAACCTGGTGATCGACATCCTGTACGGCGTGCTCGACACGCGCGTGCGGCTGACCTAGAGGGACGACCCGGTGATCAACGCGTTGACGATCCTGCTCGTGCTCACGAGCCTGATCCTGATCGTCCTGATCCTGCTGCACCGCGGGAAGGGCGGCGGCCTGTCGAACATGTTCGGCGGCGGCGTCAGCTCCTCGCTCGGCGGGTCGACGGTCGTGGAGAAGAACCTCGACCGGCTCACGATCGGCACCGCGATCCTCTGGATCGCGTCGGTCATCGGCCTCGGGCTGCTGCTCAAGTCGTAGTAGTCCCGGTACGGCCGGGTTCGTCCCGGGCGGCGCGGCGGATCATTCCGCCGCGACCTCGCCCGGGCCGCTCCGGCATGCGTACACTCGACCCGGTTCCCCGCATCGCCTGCGACGTCCGCATGCGCCCGGGGCGGTCGTCCTTGAGCAGCGAGGGAGTCGGGCACAGTGGCAGGTGGCAACGCGATCCGCGGCAGCCGGGTCGGCGCCGGGCCGATGGGCGAGGCGGAGCGGGGCGAGGCGGCCCCGCGCAAGCGGGTGTCCTTCTGGTGCGCGAACAAGCACGAGACGCGGCCGTCGTTCGCCGACGACGCGCCGATCCCGGACCTGTGGGACTGCCCGCGCTGCGGCTACCCGGCCGGCCGCGACCGCGACAACACGCCGGCGCCGCCGAAGACGGAGCCGTACAAGACGCACCTCGCGTACGTCCGCGAGCGGCGCAACCAGGAGGACGGCGAGGCCATCCTCCAGGAGGCGTTGCAGAAGCTCCGCGGCAAGCCGTAGGCCGCCGTCCGCCGGGCTAGCTCCCGGCGAACGTGATCACGAACGTCGCGTCGACCGGCCCACCGCAGGGCGCACCGATGGGTGAGGTGACGAACACCTCGATCATCCCGATGCCGTTGACCGCGCCGTGCGTCCGGAACGGCCCGCTGTCGCCGTAGCGCTGCCAGGTGACGTCGGCGGTGATCGCGCCGGAGAGCCTCCCGGTGGCCGTCTCCTGCGCCGGGCAGAGCGCCGGACTCATGACGCTCGCGAAGGTCAGCGTGGCGTTCCCGCGGTAGGTGCCGGAGACGGTGCAGTACGCGGTGCCGGAGGTGGCGCCGACCCCGTAGGCGTTGTAATGCGCCGCGCAGGTCAGCGTGACGGAGTCTGCCCCGTGCGCGGGCACGGCGAACGCCGCGACCGCGACGGCGGCGGTGAGAACGGTGCGCATGGAGGTCCCTCGGCGGTGTAGGGGAGGGGCGACGGTCAGGCGCCGGCGATCGTGATGACGACCGTCTCGTCCGCCGGCGCGCCGCACGGGTTGCCGACGGGCGACGTGACGAGGAACTTCGCGTACCCCGCGCCGTTGACGTCGCCGGTGGTCGTCACGACGCCGGTGTCGGCCCGGCGGGTGATCACGAAGTTGACGTTGGTCACGCCCGTCGCGGTACCCGTGTAGAGCGCCCCGCTCGCCGGACAGATGCCGGACCAGGCGACCGTGAAGCTCAGGTGCACCGAGCCGGTGACGACCGAGCCCCCGGCCGTCACGCTCTCGGCGGAGCACTCGCCGGTGCCGCTGGCCGTGCCGACGCCCCATACCCGGTAGTGGAGCGCGCAGGTCAGGACGACGACCCCGCCGCGGGACGCCCGGGCGGGCGGCGTGAGGGCGGGGGTGGCGAGCGCGACGGCCGCCGCGGCGGCGGCCAGGGTGCGGCGCATGGCGTGGCTCCGATCTCGCGGCCGTAGGGGGACCGCAGGAGGCGAGCATGCTCACTCGGCGCGCTCACGTCCAGGGCGGTCCGCGTCAGGGGGAGGCGATGCGGTTCAGGCCGCTGGGCAGCCGGGAGGCGGCGGCCGCATCGAGCAGCCAGAGCGTGCGGTGCCGGCCGCGGACGCCCGCCGCCGGCACCTGCACGCGGCCGGCGCCGCCGAGCGCCATTGCGACCGCGCCCGCCTTCTCCGCGCCGGCGACGACCACCCACACCTCGCGGGCGGCGTTGATGGCGTCGAACGTCAGCGTGAGCCGGGTGGGCGGCGGCTTCGGCGAGCCGTGCACGGCGACGGCGGGCCGGTCGTCGTAGACGGCCGGCTGGCCGGGGAACAGCGACGCGGTGTGGCCGTCGGGGCCGACGCCGAGCAGCAGCACGTCGAACGCCGGCACCGGACCGTGATCCTCCGGCGTGGTCGCGTCGCGCAGCCAGGCGGCGTACCACTCCGCGGCGGCCTCGGCGTCGGAGCCGTCCGGGCCGTCGGAGGCGGGCATCGGCCGGACCCGCGCCGGGTCGACGGGGACGGCGTCGAGCAGCGCCGCGCGCGCCTGCGTCTCGTTCCGCTCCGGGTGGCCGGCGGGCAGGAACCGCTCGTCGCCCCACCAGACGTCGAGCTCGCGCCAGTCGACGGCGTCGCGCGCGGGGTTGTCGCGCAACGACGCCAGCGTCTCGACGCCGATGCCGCCGCCGGTGAGCACGACGCTTGCGGTGCGGCGGGCCGACTGCACGTCGACCAGCCGGGTCACCAGCCGCGCGGCGACGGCGCGGGCGAGCAGCGTCGCGTCGCGGTGGACGAGCACGGTCGGCGCGGTCATCCGCCCTCCTTCGACGGGAACGCCGCGGCGAGCGCCTCGGCGTACACCTCGTCCGGGTCGAGCCGGCGCAGCTCCTCGGCGAGCAGGTCGACGGTCGGGCGGCGGGGGAGCGCGACCCGGCGGTCCGGCTGGCCCGGGCGGGACAGGGTGGCGCGCTCGCCGTCGGGGCGGGTGAGCGCGAGCTCGCCGCGCGCGGAGCCCAGCCGGACCTCGGTGATGCCGGGGCCGCGCGACGCCTTGACCTCGACCGGCACGTCGAGCCGGCAACGCAACCACGCGGCCAGCAGCAGCGCGCTCGGGTTGTTGCGGGCGGCGGCGACGGTGACGGCGGTGACCGGGTCGAACGGCTCGTCCAGCGCGGCGGCGAGCAGCGTCCGCCACGGCGTGAGCCGGGTCCAGGCGAGGTCGGTGTCGCCGGGGGCGTGGCAGGTGAGCCGGGCGCGCAGCGCGGCGGCCGACTTGCTCGCGGCGGCCGCGTCGGTCACCCGGCGCTTCGCGAGGCGGCCGAGCGGCGAGTCGGCCGGCACCTCGGGCGCCGCGCCCGGCCACCAGACGACGACCGGCGCGTCGGGCAGCAGCAGCGGCAGCACGACCGAGTCCGCGTGGTCGCGCAGCGAGCCGTAGAGGCGCAGCACGGCCGTCTCGCCGGGGTTGGCGCGGGTGCCGCCGCCGACCTCGGCGTCGAGCCGGGCCTTCTCCTTCGCGGCGCGCGGGATGACGGCCAGGACGCGGCACGGGTGCTCCATGGCGGCGTCGTTGGCGGCGCGGACGGCGTCGTAGTGGCCGCGTTCGTCGGTGGCGACGACGAGCGTCAGCACCATGCCGATCATGCCGTTGCCGGAACGCCGCCGCTGCCGCGCGATCTCGGCCGCGACGGCGGCGGCGGTGGTGTCCGTCAGGTCGGTCGTCACGGTCGGCGCCAGGTGCGACCGTCGCGGGCGAGCAGCTCGGCGGCCGACTCCGGCCCCCAGGTGCCGGCCGGGTACGGCTCCGGCTTGCCGGTCGACCACGCCTCCTCGATCGGGTCGACGACCTGCCAGGACAGCTCGACCTCCTCGTGCCGCGGGAACAGCGGCGGGTCGCCGAGCAGCACGTCGAGGATCAGCCGTTCGTACGCCTCGGGGCTGGACTCGGTGAACGACTCGCCGTACGCGAAGTCCATGTTGACGTCGCGGACCTCCATCTGGGTGCCGGGCACCTTCGACCCGAACCGCATCGTCACGCCCTCGTCGGGCTGCACCCGGATGACGAGCGCGTTCTGGCCCAGCTCCTCGGTGGCGGTCGAGGAGAACGGCAGGTGCGGCGCGCGCTGGAACACCACGGCGATCTCGGTGACCCGCCGGCCGAGCCGTTTGCCGGTCCGCAGGTAGAACGGCACGCCGGCCCAGCGGCGCGTGTCGACCTCGAGGCGGACGGCGGCGTACGTCTCGGTGCGCGACGACTTCGGGATGCCGTCCTCCTCGAGGTACCCGGGCACCTCGACGCCGCCCTGCCAGCCGCGCGCGTAGACGCCGCACGCGGTGCCCGTGCGCAGGTCGCGCGGCAGCCGGATCGCGGAGAGCACCTTGAGCTTCTCGGTCCGCAGCGAGTCGGCCGCGAACGACACCGGCTCCTCCATCGCGGTCAGCGCGAGGAGCTGGAGCAGATGGTTCTGGAGGACGTCGCGGGCCGCGCCGATGCCGTCGTAGTAGCCGGCCCGGCCGCCGATGCCGATGTCCTCGGCCATGGTGATCTGCACGTGGTCGACGTAGGAGCGGTTCCAGATCGGCTCGTACAGCGTGTTCGCGAACCGCAGCGCGAGGAGGTTCTGGACCGTCTCCTTGCCGAGGTAGTGGTCGATCCGGAACACCGAGCCGGACGGGAACACGTCGTCCACGACGCGTTGCAGCTCCCGCGCCGAGGCGAGGTCGTGGCCGAACGGCTTCTCCACGACGACGCGGCGCCACGCGTCGCCGTTGGCGGCGGAGAGGCCGGAGCGCTTGAGCTGCTCGACCACCACGGGGAACGCCCACGGCGGCACCGACAGGTAGAACGCGTGGTTGCCGCCGGTGCCGCGCACCCGGTCCAGGTCGCCGATGACGCGGGCCAGGTTGTCGAACGCCTCGTCGTCGTTGAAGTCGCCGGGCACGAACCGGCACCCCTCGGCGAGCTGCGCCCAGACGTCCTCGCGGAACGGCGTCCGCGCGTGCTCCTTCACCGCGTCGTGGACGACCTGCGCGAAGTCCTGGTCGGCCCAGTCGCGCCGGGCGAAGCCGGTGAGCGCGAAGCCGGGCGGGAGCAGGCCGCGGTTGGCCAGGTCGTAGACGGCCGGCATCAGCTTCTTGCGGGCGAGGTCGCCGGTGACGCCGAAGATGACCAGCCCGCACGGCCCCGCGATCCGCGGCAGCCGCCGGTCGCGGACGTCGCGGAGGGGGTTGGCGGCCACCGTCACGCCGGGGGCTCCGGGACTGCCGCGCGCAACGCCGCCAGGCCGGCCGCGCGTTCGGTGAGGTGCAGCCGGGTGACCGGGCGGCCCTTGCCGGCGAGCACGCGCCCGTCGCCGAGCGCCTGCGCGAGCTGGAGCCGGCCGAGCGTGAAGTCGCGGCCCGGCACGTCGACGTCCTCCGCGACGGCGCCGGTGAGCTGGAGGAAGACCCCGCTGGCCGGGCCGCCCTTGTGGTACTGCCCGGTCGAGTGCAGGAACCGCGGCCCCCAGCCGAACGTGACAGGCCGCCCGGTGAGCGCCGCCAGCGCCGGCCGCAACGCCGCCGCGTCGGCGTCGGCGAACCGGTCGAGGTACGCGTGGACGGCGACGTACCCGGTCGGCGGCACGGCGGCGAGCAACCCGCGCACGACGCCCGCGAGGTCGGTGGCGCCGAACGTCTCGCCGTGCACCTCGACCGGCCCCTCGACGAACGCCGGCGTTCCCGCGTCGAGCGAGCCGGAGCCGGAGAGCAGCTCGCGGGTCGACGCCTTCGCCGACTCGACGTCCGGCTGGTCGAACGGGTCGATGCGCAACGTGCGCCCGGCCACGGCGGTCGCGTACTCCCAGACGAGGAACTGCGCGCCGAGCGGCCCCTCGACGGCGGTGGCGTTGGCGGCGGGCGTGCCGAGGCGGACGACGTGCACGTCGCCGGTCGCGGTGAACTTGGTGCCCGCCGCGCCGGCCGCCTCCACGACGACGGGCAGCAGGCCGCGGCCGAGCTTGCCGGTGGACTCTGCGATGAGCTGCTCCGCCCAGTCGCCGAAGCCGGCCAGGCCGGAGCCCGCGTCCACGATCACGACCTTGTCGCGGCCGGCGGCACCGCAGCCGCCGAGCGCGGCGCCGAGGTCGAGACCGGGGTTCGCGTCCTCGCGGGCCAGATCCGCCAGCGCCGCCTCGGCGTCGTCCAGCAGCGCGGCCACATCGACGCCGGCCAGCGCCGACGGCACCAGGCCGAACGCCGACAGCGCGCTGTAGCGGCCGCCGACGTTCCGGTCGGCGAGGAACACCGCGCGGGCGCCGTTCGCCTCGGCCGCCTCGGCCAGCGCGGAGCCGGGGTCGGTGACGACGACGACCCGGTCCCAGCCGGTGGCCTGCACGGCGAGCCGCAGGTGCGAGTCGGTCTCGACGGTGCTGCCGCTCTTGCTGGACACGACGAAGACGGTGCGGTCGAGGTCCGTGAGGGCCGCGCGGACCTGGCCGGGGTCGGTGGTGTCCAGCGTGACGAGCGGCGCGCCGTACGTCGCGCAGATCACCTCGGGCGCGAGCGACGAGCCGCCCATGCCGCAGAGCACGACCCGGTCCAGACCGGCCGCGGCCAGCTCCTCGCGCAGCGCGGCGAGCCGGGGCAGCAGCTCGCGCGAGGTGCGCGGCAGGTCGACCCAGCCGAGCCGGATCGCCGCCTCCGCCTCGGCGTCCGGCCCCCAGAGCGTGTGGTCCTTGGCGAGCAGCCGGGCCGGCACGTGGTCCTGCACCAGCGCGCGGCGGGCGGCGTCGCGCGGCCCGAGCAGCGCGGAGCCGGTGGTCGTGACGGTGACCGGGCCGAGCACCCGGCCCGGCTCCGGCGAGGTGTAGAGGACGGGGGCGGGGTCGGCCTTCGGCGGGCGCTCGCGGTGCGTCGGCGTCTCGGTCATGTCCGGGGCCCCCGCGGCGGCGCGAGCGGAGCGAGTGGCGTCGTGGGGTGGCTCACGAACGCTTCTTCTCCAGCTCCGCACTCACCTGGTCGACCAGCGACGCGACGGCCGCCTCGAACTTCTCCACGCCCTCGCGTTCCAGCGTCGCGATGACGTCGTCGTACTCGATGCCGAGCCCCGCGAGGTCGGCGAGCACCTGGCGCGCGGCGTCGTACCCCTGGGTGGCGGTGGCGCCGCGGATGCGGCCGTGGTCGGCGACGGCGTCCAGCGTCGGCTCCGGCATGGTGTTGACGGTGCCGGGGGCGACCAGCTCCACGACATACCGGGTGTCGTCGTACGCCGGGTCCTTGACGCCGGTGGACGCCCACAGCGGGCGCTGCGGCTTGGCGCCCTGCGCGGCGAGCGTCCGCCACCGCTCGGAGGAGAAGACCTTCTCGTACGCCTCGTACGCCAGCCGCGCGTTGGCGATCGCCGCCTCGCCGCGCAGCCGCTTCGCCGCGTCCACCCGCGCGGGGTCGCCGGACTCCTTGGCGATGACGTCGAGCCGGTGGTCGATCTCGGTGTCGACGCGGGAGACGAAGAACGACGCGACCGACTCGAGCCCCTCCAGCGAGCCGCCCGCGGCGAGCCGCGCCTCGAGCCCGGCGAGGAACGCCTCCATGACCTGCTCGTACGAGGAGAGCGAGAAGATCAGCGTGACGTTGACGCTGATGCCCTCGGCGAGGCAGGTGGAGATCGCCGGGATGCTCTCGGCGATGGCCGGGATCTTGATGAACAGGTTCGGCCGGTCAACCAGCCACCACAGCGCGCGCGCCTCGGCGACGGTGCGTTCGCCGTCGTGCGCGAGCCGCGGGTCGACCTCGATGGAGACGCGGCCGTCGGCGCCGCCGGAGCGTTCGTAGACCGGCCGCAGCAGGTCGCACGCCTCACGGACGTCGGCGCACTGGATCATCCGCAACGCCTCCCAGACGTCGACCCCGCGCAGCGCGAGGTCGGCGACCTGCTCGTCGTACGCGTCGCCCTGCTCCAGCGCCTTCTGGAAGATCGACGGGTTGGTCGTCACGCCGACGACGTGCTTGTCCGCGACGAGGCGCGCGAGGTTGCCGGAGCGCAGGCGCTCGCGGGACAGGTCGTCGAGCCAGATGGCGACGCCGGCCGCGGTGAGGTCGGCGAGCACGTCGGACATGGTGGGGCCTCTCAGTTGCCGGTCGGTGCTCCCTGCGTGGTGCCGAGCAGGGAGAGGCTGCGCTGCGCGGCGGCGGCTACCCGCTCCGCGGTGATGCCGAACTGCTCGTAGAGGACCTCGTACGGCGCGGAGGCCCCGAAGTGGTCGAGGCCGACGGCCTCGCCGGCCTCGCCGACCCAGCGCTCCCAGCCCATCGTCACGGCCGCCTCGACGGAGACGCGGGCGCGGACGGCGGGGAGCAGCACGCTGTCGCGGTAGGCGCGGTCCTGCTCGGCGAACCACTCGACGCACGGCATCGACACGACCCGCGTCGGCACGCCCGCCTCCTCCAGCCGCTCACGCGCGGCGAGCGCGACGTGCACCTCGCTGCCGGTGCCGATGAGGATGACGTGCGGCGCGGAGCCGTCCGGGTCGGCCACGACGTAGCCGCCGCGCGCGGCGCCGGCGGCGTCGCCGGGGAGCGTGGGGAGCTTCTGCCGGGTGAGGGCGAGCGCGGCCGGGCGGTCGGTGCGTTCGAGGATGGTCCGCCAGGCGACGGCGGTCTCGGTGGCGTCGGCCGGGCGGACGACGTCGAGGTCCGGGATCGCGCGGAGCGCGGCGAGGTGCTCGATCGGCTGGTGCGTCGGGCCGTCCTCACCGAGGCCGATGGAGTCGTGCGTCCACACGTACGTCACCGGCAGGCCCATGAGCGCCGCCAGCCGCACCGCCGGGCGCATGTAGTCGCTGAACACGAGGAACGTCCCGCCGAACGGCCGCACGCCGCCGACGAGCGCCATGCCGTTCATGGCGGAGCCCATCGCGTGCTCGCGGATGCCGAAGTGCAGCACCCGGCCCGCGGGCGTCTCCGGCAGGTACGACTCGGCGCCCTCGATGGTGGTGTTGTTGCTGCCGGCCAGGTCGGCCGAGCCGCCCCAGAGCTCGGGCAGCACCTCGGCGACGGCGTTGATGACCTTGCCGGAGGCCTCGCGGGTGGCGAGCTTCGACCCCTCCTCGAACGTCGGCAGCTTCGCGGCCCAGCCCTCCGGCAGCCGGAGCGCCAGCACCCGCTCGCGCTCGGCCGCGCGGTCGGGGTGCGCGGCGGCCCAGGCGGCGAACCGCTCGTCCCACTCGGCGTGCAGTGCCTTGCCGCGCTCGACGGCCCGGCGGCAGTGGTCGAGCACGTCCCGCGGCACCGCGAAGTGCTGGTCGGGGTCGAGCCCGAGGATCTCCTTGGTGCGGCGGACCTCGTCCTCGCCGAGGGGGGAGCCGTGCGCGGCGCCGGTGTCGGTCTTGTTCGGCGACGGGAAGCCGATGTGCGAGCGCAGCGCGATGAACGACGGGCGGTCCCGCTCGTCGCGGGCGCGTTCCAGCGCGGCCCGGATCGCGGCGCGGTCCTCGCTGTCGTCGACGCGCTGCGTGGCGAAGCCGTAGGCGGCGAACCGCGCCTCCACGTCCTCGCTGAACGCCACCTTGGTGTCGCCCTCGATGGAGATGTGGTTGTCGTCCCACACGACGACGAGGTTGCCGAGGCGCTGGTGCCCGGCGAGGCTGCCGGCCTCGGCGGTGACCCCCTCCTCGAGGTCGCCGTCGGAGCAGACGACGTAGACGGTCGGGTTGAAGACGCCCTCGCCCTCCGGGTCCCACACGGCCGCCGTGTGCCGCAGCGCCATGGCCATGCCGACGGCGTTGGCGAACCCCTGGCCGAGCGGGCCGGTCGTCGTCTCGACGCCGAGCGTGTGCCCGTGCTCCGGGTGGCCGGGCGTGCGGGATCCCCACTGGCGGAACGCCGTGAGGTCGTCCAGCGTGAGCCCGTAGCCGGTGAGGTAGAGCTGCGCGTAGAGCAGCATCGACGCGTGCCCCGCGGAGAGCACGAACCGGTCGCGCCCCGCCCACGCCGGGTCGGTCGGGTCGTGCCGCAGCACCTCCTGGAACAGCGTGTGCGCGAGCGGCGCGAGCGCCATCGGCGTGCCCGGGTGCCCGGAGTTGGCCTTCTGCACGGCGTCCATCGCGAGCGCCCGCGCGATGTCCACGGCCCGGTCGTCGAGGTCCTTCTCGGTCATGCCTGGCGCTCCTCCGGACGTCGCTGCGGGGCGTTCGCCACCCTATCTCCGGCGACGTGGCGGCCTTCCGGCCGTAGCGTGCCCGCATGATCTGGCTGCCCGGTCTCGTGGAGCGCAACCACGACCTCCAGAACCCCACCTCCCGCGCGAAGCTCCGCCTCCTCGCCGAACGCCTCCGGCTCGGCCCGGGCGACCACCTGCTCGACGTCGGCGCGGGGCGGTGCGGCCCGGCCGTGCTGTTCGCGAGCGAGACCGGCTGCCGGGTGACGGCGGTCGAGCAGTTCGGCGGCTTCGTCGCGGCGGCGCGGGAGCGGGCGGCCGCCGCCGGCGTCGCCCACCTGGTCACGGTGGTCGAGGGCGACGGCGCGGCGTACCCGCTGCCCGGCGAGGTCTACGACGTGGCCGCCTGCCTCGGCGCGTCGTTCGTCTACGGCGGCTTCGCGGCGACGCTGGCTCGGCTGCGCTCCGGCGTGCGGCCGGGCGGGCACGTCGTCGTGGGGGAGCCGTACGCGCGGGTGCCCGGCCAGGAGCTCGGCGGCGAGGTGCTGCCCGACCTCGGCGGGCTGCTCGCCATCGTCGCCGCGCACGACCTGCGCCCGGTGTCGGTCATCACCGCCTCGGACGACGACTGGGACACCTACCACTCGCTGCACCTGCTCGCGCTGGAGGACTGGCTGGACGAGCACCCGGACGACCCGGACGCGGCCGAGGTGGTGGCGTTCCGGCCGGACGCGGTCGACCACTACCTCGCCGAACGCGCCCTCGGCTGGGCGGTGATCGCCGCTCGGGTGCCGTAGAGTGTGCGGCGCACACGTCCATGTCGGGCGCCCGTAGGCGGCGCCCCTTCGTCGCGGCCCAAGGTGCGGATGTCCCGGTTCGGCAGGCTCGCCGTCACGACGGTCGCGGCCACCCTCGTGCTCGTCGCGGCGGGCGGTTTCGTGCGCGCGATGGAGGCCGGGCTCGGCTGCCCCGACTGGCCCACCTGCCACGGCGCGCTGAACCCGCCCTCGACCCTCGGCTACGGCGCGCTCAAGCTCGCCTGGATCGAGCACAGCCACCGCCTCTGGGCGGCGTTGCTCATCGGTCTCATCGGCGTCCAGGCCGTCGCCGTCCGCCGCACCGCGCTGCCGCGCCGGGTGCGCGTCGCCTGCTACTGGCTGGTCCCGGCCGTGCTGTCGCAGGCGGTCATCGGGGCGTTCGTCGTCTGGCTCAAGCTCGACGCGCAGTCGGTGCTGCTGCACCTGGCCGGCGCCATGACCATCCTCGGCCTCGCCGTCTACGTCGCCCTGCACGCGCTCGGCCGCGGCCGGGAGGCGCGCGGCGATGCGGCCGCCGTGCGGGTGCTCGCGCCGGCGGCGCTGGTCGTCACGCTCGCGCAGATGATCCTCGGCTCGGCCGTCACCGGGTACGGCGCCGGGCTCGCGTACGGCACGTTCCCGTCGTTCAACGGCCGCGTGCTCCCGCCGGCGCTCGCCAACGAGCAGCAGGTGCTGCACGTCGCGCACCGGCTCACCGCGTACCTCGTCGCCGTGCTCGTCGTCTGGCTGGCCGTGCGGGCGCGCCGGGCAGAGCCGCTCGTGCGGCGGACGGCGTGGCTCGCGGTGGCGCTCGTCGGCGTACAGGTCGCGCTCGGCGCGCTGAACGTGTGGTTCCGGCTCAAGGCGTGGTCGGTCGCGCCGCACCTCGCGGTCGGGTCGTGGATCGTCACGGCGCTGTTCGTCGTCGCCTACCGCGCCCGCTGGTCGGCCCCCGCGGCCGCGCCGGAGCCGGTCGCCGTGCTGGACGAGGCGGTGCCGGCGTGACCGCGCTGGCCGAGGCGCCGGTCGCGACGCGGCGGACGTTCGGCGCGCTGGCGCGCGGCTACCTCGCGCTGACCAAGCCCCGGATCATCGAGCTGCTGCTCGTCACCACCGTCCCGACGATGATCGTCGCCGCGCGCGGCATGCCGTCGGTCTGGCTGGTCGTCGCCACGCTCGTCGGCGGGTCGTTCGCGGCCGGGTCCGCGAACACCATCAACTGCTACGTCGACCGCGACATCGACGTCCGCATGAACCGCACCTCCCGCCGCCCCCTGCCCAAGTCGGTCGTCACGCCCGTGGAGGCGCTGCGCTTCGGCGTCGTGCTGGGCGTCGTGGCGACGTTGTGGCTCGGCCTGCTCGTCAACTGGCTCTCCGCCGCGCTCGCGCTCGCCGCGATCGGCTTCTACGTGTTCGTCTACACGCTCGGCATGAAGCGCACCACGCCGTCGAACATCGTCATCGGCGGCGCCGCCGGCTGCATGCCGGTGCTCATCGGCTGGGCGGCCGTCACCGGGCGCGTCGAGATCCCGGCGTTCGTGCTGTTCGCGGTGATCTTCTACTGGACGCCGCCGCACTTCTGGGCGCTGGCGATCAAGTTCTCCGACGACTACGAGCGCGCCGGCGTGCCGATGCTGCCGGTCGTCGCGGGCCTGACGGAGACCGCGCGGCAGATCGTCCTGTACTCGTGGGCGATGGTCGCGGTGTCGCTGCTGTTCCACCCGGTGGCGCGGATGGGGCTGGTCTACCTCGGGTCCTGCGTCGTGCTCGGCGGGCTGTTCCTGTGGGAGGCGCACGCGCTGTCCGGCCGCGCCCGGCGCGGCGTCCCCGTGAAGCCGATGCGGCTGTTCCACTGGTCGATCACGTACCTGTCGCTGCTGTTCGCCGCCATGGCCGTCGACCAGTTCGTCCGGCTCTAGCCCGCTGTCGGCACGGGGGCGCCCCGTACCGGCTAGGGCGCCTGCGGCGCTTCAGTCGCCGGTACGAAGCGCCCCCGCGCGTCCTCCGCTGCTACCGCCCGGCGCGCAACGCGTCGAGGTGGGCGTCCAGCCGCACCGTGGCGCGGGCGTCCGCGCGGAACCACGCCGCCACCGCGCAGGCCAGCGCCGAGAGCATCAGCACGTCGCCCCCCGCCCACATGATCGCCCCGGCCAGGTGCTGGTCGGCGAGCGCCCCCGCCCGGGTCGCGTAGTGCGCGTAGAGCACCCGGTCGGCGCCGAGGATCGCCACGCCGAGGAACGACTGCATCGGCATCGCCAGGAACAGGTAGCCGCACCGCGCCGGCCACGGGAACGACCCCGGCACCGGGTCGCGCCGCACCACCGGCCACCAGAACAGCGCCGCCGCCCCCAGGTAGAGCAGGTGCTCGACGCCGTGCAGGACCGGGTTGCGCAGGCTGGCGTCGTAGAGCGGGCTGAAGTGGGTCACGTACATGACGCCCGCGAACAGCAGCCAGGTCACCGCCGGGTGCGACACGAAGCGCACGACCCGGCTGTGCAACGCCGCCAGCAGCCGCCGGCGCCCCGCGCCCGGGCCGAGCGCCTGCAACGCCAGCGTCACCGGGGCGGCGAACGCCAGCAGGGGAGCGGCGCCGTAGGTGAGCAGCAGGTGCTGCGCCATGTGCACGCTGAACCGTTCCTCGGAGACGGTCGCGAGCGGCGAGCAGAGCGCGACGACGAGCACCGCCAGCGCGGCGCAGAACCACCGGGTGCGGGCCGCCGCGACGCCCGCCGGCACCCGTTGGACGCCCCACAGCCAGGCCAGCGCGAGGCCGGTGAGGCCGAGCACGACGACCGGGTCGGCGTGCCAGCGCAGGAGCACCACGCGTCCAGGGTACGGGCCGGTCCGACACGCGGGCCGCCGAAGTTGTACGCGGGTCGTACGCTGGCTAGGTTTGGTGCCGTACGGCGTCCGTGCGCCCGTCGCCCCGGATGCCCTCGAAACCCTCGCCCGCGCCCTGCCGCGCGGGCGCGACGCGGAAGCGAGGCGACCACCTCCCGTGCGACACGTCGGGCGACGGCCCCGGCTGCGGCTCGCCGCCGCGGCCCTCCTGCCCTTCCTGCTGAGCTCCTGCGCGCAGCACCCGGCCAGCGAGCAGGGCGCGAAGGTCTACACGCTCTACAACATCGTCCTCGCGATCGCGCTGCTCATCGGCGTCGGCGTCGTCGGGATGATCCTGCTGAGCTGCGTCCGCTACCGGAAGCGCCCCGGCGACGACGAGCTGCCGCCGCAGACGCACGGCAACACGACGTTCGAGATCATCTGGACCGCGCTGCCGACGCTGGTCGTGCTGAGCCTGTTCGCGATGTCGTTCGTGACGATCCGCGCGATCGACAAGCCGAACGTCAAGCGCGCGGCGGTCGTCGAGGTCCGCGGCTACCAGTGGACCTGGACGTTCGACTACGGCACCAACGCCGCCGGCACCCGCGTGGTGGTCCGCCAGGAGGGCCCGGACAAGCCGCCGGAGATGGTGGTGCCGGTCGGGGAGACCGTGCACATCGAGGAGCGGTCCGACAACGTCATCCACTCGTTCTTCGTGCCGCGCTTCCTGTTCAAGCGCGACGTCGTCCCGGGCAAGGCCAACGGGTTCGACCTGACGGTGTCCTCGCCGGGCGTCTACGGCGGCCAGTGCGCCGAGCTCTGCGGCACCGACCACGCGCTGATGACGTTCACGGTGCGCGCGGTGGGGCGCACCGAGTTCGACAAGTGGTTCGCCGAGTTCAAGCCGTTCCGCCCGAAGTGCGAGGAGACCGGCAAGGCGACGAGCGACGTCACGATCACCTCGCCGGAGAACCTCGCCGAGTTCACCGAGAAGTGCGCCTACGTCAAGGCGGGCGCGCCGACCAAGCTCACGTTCAAGAACGGCGGCGGTCTCCAGCACAACGTCGCCGTCTACGACGGGTCGATCACCTCCGGCGGCAAGCTCATCGCCAAGACCGAGATCATCCAGGGCGGCACCGTGACGGCCGAGGTGCCCGCGCTGAAGACCGGCGGTGACTACAACTACTTCTGCCAGGTCCATCCGCAGATGGAGGGCAGGTGGGTCGTCCAGTGACCGGCGCCCCCACGACGACGCGCGACACCGCGGGCCGGCCCCGGCCCGTCGAGGAGGCACAGTGACCACCGTTGCCGCCAGGCCGTCCCACTCGGCCCCGGCGCCGAAGCCCCGGTCGAAGGTCGTCGACTACCTGACGACCACCGACCACAAGAAGATCGGGGTGATGTACCTCTTCTTCGCGTTCACCGCGTTCCTCGTCGGCGGCGTGCTCGCCCTCGGCATCCGGACGCAGCTCGCGAGCCCGGGCGGCACGTTCATCAAGGACCCGGACACCTACAACCAGCTCTTCACCATGCACGCCACGGCGATGCTGTTCTTCTTCATCATCCCGATCTGGGCGGGCTGGGGTAACTACATCGTGCCGCTGCAGATCGGCGCGCTGGACATGGCGTTCCCGCGGATCAACGCGCTGTCGTTCTGGCTGCTGCCGGCCGGCTTCGTGACGATGTTCGGCGGCTACCTGGCCAAGGGCGGCCCGGCCGCCGCGGGCTGGACGGAGTACCCGCCGCTCACCGACCAGCGGTTCATGCCCGGCCACGGCACCGACCTGTGGATCGTCGGCCTGATCCTCGTCGGCGTCTCGTCGACGCTCGGCGCGATCAACTTCATGGTCACGATCTTCAAGATGCGCGCGCCCGGCATGACGATGTTCCGGATGCCGGTCTTCACCTGGAACGTCCTGGTGACCAGCATCCTCACGCTGCTCGCGCTGCCGGTCCTCACCAGCGCGCTGATCATGCTGTTCATCGACCGCAACTACGGCGGCTCGTTCTTCGACCCCGGCGTCGGCGGCAACGCGATCATGTGGCAGAACCTGTTCTGGTTCTACAGCCACCCGGCCGTCTACATCATGATCCTGCCGGCGTTCGGCCTGATCTCCGAGGTCATCCCGGTGTTCAGCCGCAAGCCGCTGTTCGGCTACAAGGCGTTCGTGCTCGCGACGATCGCGATCGGCGCGCTCGGCTTCTCCGTGTGGGCGCACCACATGTTCGCCACCGGCCAGGTGCTGCTGCCGTTCTTCGCGCTGATGACGTCGTTCATCGCGGTGCCGACGGGCGTGAAGTTCTTCAACTGGATCGCCACGCTCTGGCAGGGGAAGATCACGTTCGAGTCGCCGATGCTGTTCGCGATCGGCTTCCTCACGATGTTCCTCATCGGCGGCCTCAACGGCATGTTCGCGGCGCAGCCGCCGATCGACTACGCGATCCACGACACGTACTGGATCGTCGCGCACATCCACGACGTGCTCTTCGGCGGGTCGGTGTTCGCGGTCTACGCGTCGTTCTACTTCTGGTACCCGAAGGTCACCGGCCGGATGATGGACGACAAGCTCGGCAAGGTGCACTTCTGGATCACGTTCGTCGGGTTCAACCTGGCGTTCTTCCCGATGCACATGCTCGGCCTCGACGGCATGCCGCGGCGCATCGCGTCGTACTCGGCCAACCCGGAGTGGGCGCTGCTGAACAAGATCTCGACGCTCGGCGCGTTCATCATCGGCGTCTCGATCTTCCCGTTCCTGTACAACCTCTGGAAGTCGCGCCGTGGCCCCGTCGCCGGCAACGACCCGTGGCAGGCGAACTCCCTCGAGTGGTGGACGTCGTCACCGCCGCCGGTCCACAACTTCGACTCGCTGCCGCCGATCCGCTCCGAGCGCCCCGTGCTCGACATGCGGCTCGAGCGTGAGGCCGAGGCCCGTCTCGCCGCGGGGGGTGCCGCGTGACCGCGGTGACGACGACCGAGGCCATGGACACCGCCGAGGGGCGCCCCGAGGGCATGTCCATGCCGCTGCTCGGCATGGTGCTGTTCATCGCCTCCGAGGTGATGTTCTTCGGCGGCCTGTTCGCCATGTACTTCAACGTCCGCGCGGACGCGAAGGTCTGGCCGCCGGCGGGCCTGGAGGAGCTGCGCGCGACGCTGCCGGCGATCTTCACCTGCATCCTGGTGCTGTCGTCGGTGACGATGCACCTGGGCGTGCTGGCGATCCGCCGCGGCAACACGAAGGCGCTGGCGCGCTGGGTCGGGATCACGCTGCTGCTCGGCGTGATCTTCCTCTGCGGGCAGATCTACGACTACGCGCACCTGGAGTTCACGATCCGGGACGGTGTGTACGGCTCGTCGTTCTACACGCTCACCGGCTTCCACGGCGCGCACGTCTTCGGCGGCGCGATCTACCTGTTCATCGTGCTCATCCGGACGATGACCGGGCAGTTCAGCAAGGCCCACCACGCGGCCGTCGAGGGCGCGTCGATGTACTGGCACTTCGTCGACGTGGTCTGGATCGCGCTGTTCTTCACGCTCTACGTGCTGAAGTAGGCCGCCCGTGCGCACCGCGTCCCGCGTCTTCCTCTGGCTCGGCGTCTTCGGCCTGATCGCCACGCTGATCTTCGCCGCCGGCAGCCGGTTCCGGTACGACAACCTCCAGGGCGTCGTCGTCCTCGGCGCGTTCTTCCTGGCCTGCGTCTACCTGTCCCGGCTGATGCGCGGCCCCGGCTCGCTGGAGATCGACGGGCTGAAGCTGCCCGGCGCCGGCGAGCACGAGGACGAGGAGATCCACCTGCCGGGACCGAGCTGGTGGCCGGCCGCCTACGGTGTGGCCGGCTTCGTGCTCGTGCTCGGCCTGGTGATGAACCGCACCATGCTCCTCGTCGGCATCGCGCTGATCGTGCTCACGACGATCGGCTGGGCGCTGGAGAGCGTCAAGGAGTACCGCCGCGAGATCGCCCACCACAAGCCGGTGGCGCTGCCGCACCCGGACGCGATCGAGCTGGCGCAGCACGTCCTCGCGTTCCGCCGCGACCACGGCGGCGCCGACGCGGTCGTGCAGCACGTCGGCCGCGGCGCCGGCGAGGTCGTGCTCGTCGGCCGCGACGGCGCGTGGGGCAACCTGCTCGCCCGCGACGTCGCCATGGCCCGCGAGGCGTGCGCGCTCGCCGACACCGAGCTGCACACCGCCTGGCCGAGCGGGCTCGGCGCGCGCGTCGTCACCGGCCCGGACCAGTGGCAGGCGATGGGCGGGGACCGCACGTTCTCCGGCGGCGACGGCCACGAGGCGCCGCGCGACGGCACCACGCAGGTCGCGGGCCGGGTGTTCCTCTGGCTGGCGTTCTTCGCGATCCTCGCCGACGTCCTGTTCGCCGTCGCGAGCAAGTTCCGCTTCGACAACCTCCAGGGCGTCGTGATCCTCACGGCGTTCGCCGTCGCCTGCTACTACCTGCACCTCGGGCTGAAGAACGCGAAGGCCCGGCCCGAGGACGCCGCGTACGTCGGCGACGACCACGTGACCATCGAGCCGGCCGAGCCGGACCCGCCGGTCGACCTGGAGACCCTCCACCTGCCCGGCCCGAGCTGGTGGCCGGCGTTCTTCTCGGTCGCGGGCCTCGTGCTCGTGCTCGGCCTGGTGTTCCACAGCGGGGTGACGATCGCGTCGGGCATCGTCCTGCTCGTCGTCTGCTGCGTCGGCTGGGGCATCCAGAGCGTGCACGAGTACCGCCAGGCGATCTCCGGGCAGCACCACGGCACGCAGGACGCCCTGCACCCCGCGCCGTCGCCGCTGTCGCACTGAGCACCGTGACGGGGCCGGGGGGCCGCGGCCGCGTCGCCGCCGCCGTCGCCACGGTCGCAGCCGTGCTGGCGCTGGCGCTGCGGTTCGCCGCCACCGGGCCGCTCTGGCTGGACGAGGCGCTGAGCGTCAACATCGCCCGGCTGCCGCTGCGCGACCTGCCCGGGGCGCTGCGCCACGACGGCTCGCCGCCGCTGTACTACCTGCTGCTGCACGGCTGGCTGCGGGCGTTCGGCACCGGACCGGTCGCCGTCCGCGCGCTCTCCGCGGTGGTCGCGGTGGCCACCGTGCCGGCCGCGTGGTGGTTCGCGCGCGAGGTGTCCCGGTCCCGCCGCGTCGCCTGGGTGGCGGCGCTGCTCGTGGCGACCTCGCCGTTCGCCGCCCGGTACGGGTCCGAGGCCCGGATGTACGCGCTCGTCCAGCTCCTCGTCGCCCTCGGCGGCACCGCGCTGGTCCGGCTCTACCGCCGCCCGTCGGCACTCTCGTTCGCCGCCGTCGCGGCCTGCTCCGGGCTGCTCGCGCTGACGCACTACTGGGCGCTGTTCCTGCTCGCCGCCGTCGCCGGGCTGCTCGCGCTGCTGCGCGCCTGGCGCGGCGTGCTCGCCGTCGCCGCGGGTGCGGTGCTGTTCGCGCCGTGGCTGCCGGCGTTCGCGTTCCAGCTCCGGCACACCGGCACGCCGTGGGCGCCGCGGCCGCAGCTCGCCTCGATCGTGGAGGCGCTGCTCGAATGGTCCGGCCCGGGCACCGGCGGGCGGTTCCTCGCCGTGCTGCTCCTGCTGCTCGCGTTCCTCGCGGTGCTCGGCGCGGGCGTCGACGCGCGGCGGGTCGAGCTCGACCTGCGCGGGCGGCCGCTCGGCCGTCGGCTCGGCGCGGTCGTGCTCGCCACCCTCGCGCTCGGCATCGTCTCCGGCCTGCTCCTCGGCAGCGGCTACGCCGCCCGGTACACCTCCGTAGTGCTCGTGCCGTTCCTCGTGCTCGCGGCGGCGGGCACCGAGACGTTGCTGGACGAGCGGGTGCGCACCGGCGTGGTCGCCGTCGCGGCCATGCTCGGGCTGGTGGCGGCGGTGCCGTACGTCCTCACGCCGCGCACCCAGGCCGGCGCCGTGGCGGCGGCGCTGCGGGCGCGCGCGGTGCCCGGCGACGTCGTCGTCTACTGCCCCGACCAGCTCGGCCCGGCCGTCTCCCGGCTGGCGCCGCCCGGGCTGGTGCAGCGGGTGTACCCGACCGGCGGGGCGCCCGAGCGGGTCGACTGGGTCGACTACCAGCGGCGCAACGCCGCGGCCGACCCGGCGGCGTTCGCCGCGTCGGTGCTCGCGGCCGCGCCCGGCCGCACCGTCTGGCTGGTCTCCATGGGCGGCTACCGGACGTACTCCGACTCCTGCGACGTCCTCGGCGAGCGGCTGCGCGCCGCCCGGTCGGCGGGCGCGGAGACCGTCGTCCGCTCCCGCGGCCGGTACAAGCCGGAGCGCATGGCCCTGGTCCGGTTCGCGCCGTGACGCGCGCGGCCGTCCGCGACTGGCTGCTCTCCCGCGGGGCGGTGCTCGCGCTGGCGGCCGTCGCGGCGTACGTCCAGATCCGGCACGGCTACGGCCGCTCGCCCGTGCGCGGCGGGGCGACCGGGCTGTTCGTGTGGGACGGCGACTGGTACCGCGACATCGCCGTGCACGGCTACGGCGGCGCCGGCCGCGAGTCGCTGCGGTTCTTCCCGCTCGTGCCGCTGCTCGCCCGGCCGTTCGTCCTGCTCGGCCCGGCGGCGGCGAGCGCCGCCGTGCTGGTCGTGGCCAACGCCTCCGCGCTCGCGTACGCGCTGGGCTTGAGCCGGCTGGCCCGGCTGGAGGGGCTCGGCGACGAGGTGGGGGAGCGGGCCGCGTGGCTCGCGCTGTGGAACCCGGCCGCGTTCGTGCTCGTGCTGCCGTACGCCGAGGCGACGGCGGCGGCGCTCGCCGTCTGGTGCCTGTACGCGCTGCGGCGGCGCGCCTGGCTCGCGGCGGCGGCGCTGGGGTTCCTCTGCGGGCTGGCCCGGCCGATCGGGCTGCTCGTGGCGCTCCCGGCGCTGGTCGAGGCCGCGCGCGGGTGGCGGTCGGCGCCGTGGCGCGACGTCGCCCGCCGGGTCGCCGCCGCCGGCGGCGGGCCGGCCGGCTGCGCGGCGTACCTCGCCTGGTGCGGGCTGCGGTACGGCGACCCACTGCTGCCGTTCCGCGTCCAGCAGCGCGGCGACCTGCGCGGCGGCGTCGTCGTCTGGCCCGGGCGCGCGCTCGGCAACGCCTGGCTCGCGCTGGTCCACCACGGCCGGGTCACGACGGCGTTGCGGCTGGTCTGGGTGCCGCTCGTGCTCGCGCTGCTCGTGCTCGTGGCGCGGCGGCTGCCGGCGTCGTACACGGCGTTCGCCGGGGCGGTCGTGGTGCTCGCGGTGGGGACGCCCCGGCTGGCCAGCTTCGAGCGGTACTCGATGTCGGCGTTCCCGCTGGTGCTGGTCGCGGCGTCGTTGCGATCGCGTCACGCTCGCGCCGCGCTCCGCGTGGCGTGTGGTCTCGGGCTCGCGGGGTACGGGATTCTTGCTTTCGCGAGTACGTACGTACCATGACGTACGGCGCAATCGCCGTACACCCCCCGTTCGTGCCGGAGGTCTTCGCGTGTCCGCTCAGCCCCGTGTGGTCGTCATCGGTGCCGGTCCGGCCGGTCTGACGGCGGCGTACCAGCTCGTGAAGGCGGGCGCGAAGCCCGTCGTGCTGGAGGCGGACGACGTCGTCGGCGGCATCTCCCGGACCGTCGAGCGGGACGGCTGGCGGTTCGACATCGGCGGGCACCGGTTCTTCACCAAGGTGCCCGAGGTCGAGTCGCTGTGGCACGAGATCCTCGACGACGAGTCGTTCCTCCAGCGCCCCCGGATGAGCCGGATCTTCTACCGCGGCAAGCTGTTCGACTACCCGCTCAAGGCCGGCAACGCCCTCAAGGGGCTCGGCGTCCTCGAAGCCGTCCGTTGCGTCGCGTCGTACGTGTGGGCGCGGGTCCGCCCGCCGAAGGACCAGAGCAACTTCGAGGGCTGGACCGCCGCCCGCTTCGGCCGCCGGCTCTACTCGATCTTCTTCAAGACCTACACCGAGAAGCTCTGGGGCGTCCCCGCGACCGAGATCCAGTCGGACTGGGCGGCCCAGCGCATCAAGAACCTCTCGCTGCTCACCGCCGTCTGGCGCGCGATCGTCCCCGCCAAGGGGAAGACCGACGTCACGTCGCTCATCGACGAGTTCCAGTACCCCAAGTACGGCCCCGGGATGATGTGGGAGCGCTGCCGCGACCTCGTCCTCGCGCGTGGCGGCGAGATCCGGATGCGGACCTCCGTGGTCGGCGTCGAGCACGCCGACGGCCGTGCCGTCGCCGTCGTGGTCGAGGGGCCGGACGGCCGCCGCGAGCGGATCGCGTGCGACCACGTCATCTCCTCGATGCCGATGGGCGAGCTGCTGCGCGCGATGGCGCCGGCGCCGGCCGCCGACGTCGTGCGCGCCGCCACCCGGCTGCGCCACCGCGACTTCCTCACCGTCGCGCTCGTCGTGCCCGCGTCCGCCGGCTTCCCCGACAACTGGATCTACGTGCACGAGCCCGGGGTGCGCCTCGGCCGGGTGCAGAACTTCGGCTCGTGGTCGCCGTTCATGGTCAAGGACGGCTACACCTGCCTCGGCCTGGAGTACTTCGTCAACGTCGGCGACGACCTGTGGACCATGTCCGACGAGGGCCTCATCGCGCTCGGCACCGCCGAGATCGAGATGCTCGGCCTGGTCACCCCCGGCGCCGTCTCCGCCGGCTACGTCGTCCGGATGCCGAAGGCGTACCCCGTCTACGACGAGGAGTACGTCCGCAACGTCGACGTGCTGCGCGGCTGGCTCGCCGGGAACGCGCCGAACGTCTGGCCGGTCGGCCGCAACGGCATGCACCGGTACAACAACCAGGACCACTCGATGCTCACCGCGATGCTCGCCGTGGAGAACATCCTCACCGGCGCCGGCCACGACCTGTGGTCGGTCAACGTCGAGGAGGAGTACCACGAGGAGAAGAAGCCGGCCGCGCCGAGCGCCGGCACCGGCCGCGACGCCCCGGTCCTCCCGCGCCGCCTGATCCTCCCCGAGGACGACGACGACCTCGACGCCGACGAGGTGGCCCTCACCGGCTCGTGAGCCGGCCGCCGGCCGGTTCGCTCGCCGTGATCAATGCGGCGTTGCGTACGGGTCCGTGCGCGCGCCCGCAGCGTCGTTCGCAACGGCGGGGTCGTCGGCGGCGCGGACGAGGCGTTCGATCTCGTCGGTCGGGATGCGCAGCACCTTCCACAGCGTGATGTGCCGCGCCCGCACGCGCAGCCGCGCCGTGCGCTCCGCCTCCGGGCGCAGCCGCCGGCGCAGCGCGCGCGCCGCCAGCAGGGCCGACGGCAGCGCGGTCACCGCGAACACCTTCATGGTGCGTCCTCCGACATACGAACGGTCGCGGGGGACGTTACGCGGGCGCTTCGCCTTTCTCCGGAATTGGAACGGCGTATGAGCGCCAAAAAGCACGTTCGAGACAGAAGTGGCCTAACGCCGCCGGGCGGCGCGGCGGGTCTGGCCGGCCTTGCGGTCGGTGAGCCAGATGTTCGCGAGCAGCACCACGCCGAACGCCGCCGCCAGCAGGAAGCACACGATCGCCAGCGCCGGGTAGCCGAACAGCGTCGTCTTCGTCGGCACCCGCATCAGCATCGCCGCGCCGACGATCAACGCCGCGATGACGACGCCGGTGGTGAGCCGGTTGGCGAGCTTGGTGACGCCGAACATCAGCTCGCGCTCGTCGATGCCGCGCACGTTGAGCTTGATCTCGCCCTCGGCGAGGGCGTCCATGACGCGGTTCACCCGGCCGGGGAGGCGTTCGACGAACTCCTTCGCCTCCAGCACCGAGGCGAAGATGTTGCCCTGCGAGGCGGTGCCGGCGAGGCGGCGGCGCAGGATGTCGGCGGCCTGGCGGCGGATGGCCTCGTTCGGGTCGTAGTGCGGGTCGAGGGTGCGGGCGACCTCGTCCAGCGCGATGAGCGCGCGGCCGAGCATGGTGAGCTCGGGCGGGGGACGGAGGCCGTTCTGCACGGCGACCGTCGACAGGTCGATGATCACGGCGCCGGCGCGGATCTGCGCGAGCGCGGCCCCCTGGTGCTCGGCGACGATCTCGCCGATGGCCCGGCGGAACGTCCCCTCGTCCAGCTCGTCGTCGATCCGGTCGGCGAGCGACTGCAACGTCCGCGCCGCGTCGTCACCGCGCCCCTCGCCGACGGCGAGCAGCAGCTTGAGCAGCTCCTCCTGCATCGCCGGCGGGACGCGCCCGATCATGCCGAGGTCGATCAGCGCGATGTTGCCGGTCTCGGTGAGGAACACGTTGCCGGGGTGCGGGTCGGCGTGGAAGAAGCCGTCGACCAGGATCTGCTTGAGGTACGCGCCGATGAGCTGGTCGGCGAGCTCGTTCCCCTCGACCTCGAGTTGGGCGAGCGGCCCGAGCGAGGTGAGCTTGCGGCCGCCGACGAAGTCCATCGTCAGCACGCGCGAGGTCGTGTAGTCGGCGACGGGCGCCGGGACGTCGATGCGCGGGTACTCGGCGAGGTTGGCGCGCAGCGTCTCCAGGTTGCGCGCCTCCTGCTGGTAGTCGAGCTCGCGCAGCATCGACTTGCGGAACTCCTCGAGCATCGCGGCGAAGCCGTACCGCCGCCCGGCCGAGGTGTGCGCGTCGGCGAACTCCGCGATCTCCCGCAGCGCGTCGAGGTCGTCGAGGATCGTGTCGCGGATGCCGGGCCGCTGGACCTTCACGGCGACCTGGCGGCCGTTGCGCAGCACCGCGCGGTGCACCTGGCCGAGCGACGCCGAGGCCAAGGGGACGTTCTCGAAGATCTGGAACGCCCGGGAGATCCGCGCGCCGAGCTCCGACTCGACGATCCGCTCGACCTCCTCGAACGGGAACGGCGCCACGTCGTCCTGGAGCCGCGACAGCGCGGTGATGTACGCGGGCGGCAGCAGGTCGGCGCGGGTCGACATGAGCTGGCCGAGCTTGATGTAGGTGGGGCCGAGGCGTTCCAGGTCGGCGGCGAGGTGCTCGGCGTCGGCGACCGTCTCGGCGGACGCGGGCGCGCTGTCCACCTCGTCCAGGCCGACCTGCGACACGAGGTCGGAGCGGCCGTACCTGGCGAGCAGGACCGCGATGTCCTTGTACCGCTTCAGGTGCTGCGGCTTGAGGGAGATGCCCACGCCGGGGCGATACCCGTTCTCACTCCCAGCGGAACGTCCGGGCCGCGAGCGCCAGCGACGCCGCCGCCCACACCGCCAGCACGGCGAACGGCCGGGCCACCGCGCCGCCCGCCCCGAGCGCCGAGCGCAGCCCCTCCGCGAGGGCGCCGCTCGGCAGCAGCCGCGCGACCGCCGCGAGCGCCGAGGGGAGCTTGGCGAGCGGCACGACCATGCCGGAGACGAGCAGCAGCACGAGGTACAGGCCGTTGGCGGCGGCCAGCGTGGCCTCGGCGCGCAGCGTGCCGGCCATGAGCAGCCCCAGCCCGGCGAACGCCGCCGTCCCCACCGCCACCAGCGCCACGGCCAGCACCGCGCGCCCGGACGGCCGCCAGCCGAGCAGCAGCCCGAGCCCGCCGATGAGCACCACCTGCAACGCCTCGACGGCCAGCACCGACAGCGTCTTGGCGAGCAGCAGCCCGGACCGGGGGAGCGGGGTGGCGCCGAGCCGTTTGAGCACGCCGTACTGCCGCTCGAAGCCGGTCGCGATCGCCAGCCCGGTCATCGCCGTGGACATCACCGCGAGCGCGAGCACTCCAGGCACCAGCAGGTCGAGCGTCGCGCCGAGGACGTCGACGGTGCCGAAGAACGCGAGCAGCCCCAGCGGGATCGCCAGCGTCAGCAGCAGCGACTCGCCGCGCCGCAGCGTGAGCCGCAGCTCCATCGCGGTCTGCGCCCGCACCATCCGCCCGGTCACGCCCGCAGCCCCCGCCCCGTCAGCTCCAGGAACACGTCCTCCAGCGTCCGCCGCCCGCTGCGCACGTCCTCCGCGAGCACGCCGCGATCGGCGCACCAGGCGGTGACCGCCGCCACCAGCGCCGGGTCGATCGCGCCGGCGACGACGTAGGAGCCGGGCGTCGGCTCGGTCACGTCGCGCCCCACGGCGGCGCCGAGCGACGCGGTGTCCAGCCCGGCCGTGGAGCGGAAGCGCAGCCCGCCGCCGCCCGCCGTCAGCTCGGCGAGCGGCCCCGACGCGACCACCCGGCCGGCGTCGACCACGACCACGTCGTCGGCCAGCGCCTCCGCCTCGTCCATCGCGTGCGTCGTGAGCACCACCGTCACGCCGTCGGAACGCAGCTCGCGCACCAGCTCCCACGTCGCCAGCCGGGCCTGCGGGTCCAGCCCCGCCGTCGGCTCGTCCAGGAACACCAGCCGCGGCCGGCCGACGACCGCGAGCGCGAGCGAGAGGCGTTGCTGCTGGCCGCCCGACAGCCGCCGGTACGGCGTGCGCGGCGGCACGCCGAGCCGGTCCAGCAGCGCGGCGGGGTCGAGCGGGTCGGGGTAGAACGCCGCGTAGAGCCGCAGCACCTCGCCGGGGCGCGCACCGGGGTAGACGCCGCCGCTCTGCGGCATGACGCCGACCAGCGGCGCCAGCGCGCGGCGGTCCCGCCACGGCGTGCGGCCGAGTACGCGCACCGTCCCGGCGTCGGGGAGGCGGAACCCCTCGCAGGTCTCGACGGTGGTCGTCTTGCCGGCGCCGTTCGGGCCGAGCAGCGCGAGGACGGTGCCCTCGCGGACGGCGAACGACGCGCCGTCGACGGCGGTCGTGGCGCCGTACCGCTTGACCAGCCCCTCGACCTCGACGGCCGACGTCGCCGGACGGGGCACTAGGTGACGACGATCTCGCCGACCATGCCCAGGCCGGCGTGCGGCTGGCAGAAGTACTTGTAGGTGCCCGGCTTGGCGAACTTCACCGAGTACGTCTGGAAGCCGATGTCGGCCTGGATCGGCCCGGACGGGTCGACCGTCGGCGGCGTGCCGCTGTTGGCGCTGTGGAAGCCCTGCGCGACCCACTTCACGGTCGCGCCGGCCTTCACGGTGAGCGTGGGCGGCGAGAACTTGTTGTCGCTCGTCGCGGTGACGACGTCGCCGCCGCCACCGCCGCCGGTTGCGGACGCCGAGGCGCTGGGCGCGCCGGACGACGCGTCGGCGGTGGGCGCGTTCGTCGTCGGGGCCGGGTGGACGGTCGGCTGGAACGACGGCACCGGCACCGGCGTGGCGTGCGCCGACGGCTTGATGCGGTCGGTGTTCCCGCACGAGACGAGCGCGACGGTCGCGGCGAGCACGGCGGCCAGGTGGAGCGTGCGGCGGTCGGCGAGCATGCGGAGTGGGGCCTTCCTCGCGGGTCTCGGGGGATCGTTGGGCAGGATATCCGGGGCGGGCGGAACGCCGCGAACCGGCGCGCCACCCCGTTTGCGACGACCCGGTAAATAGGTCACACTGACGTTGTGAAAAACGCCGGTACGGAGGTCCGCACGCGGGAGCGCGTGGCCGGGCTGCTGCTGCGTACCGGCGGCGCCACCGCCGCCGACCTCGGCCAGGAGCTGGGCCTGTCGCCGGCCGCCGTGCGCCGCCACCTCGACGCGATGCTCGCCGACGGCACCGTCGCCGAGCACGACGCCGCGCACACCGGCCGCCGCGGCCGCCCCGCCAAGGCGTACGCGCTGACCGACGCCGGGCGCGAGGCGTTCCCGCACGCCTACGACACGCTCGCCGCGTCGGCGCTGCGCTTCCTCGCCGCGACCGGCGGCGAGGCCGTCGTCCGGCAGTTCGCCGACGCCCGCGTCGCCGAGCTGGAGCAGCGGTACGCCGACGTCGCCGCCGCCCCCGTCGCCGAGCGCCCGGAGCGGCTCGCCGAGGCGCTGTCGCGGGACGGCTACGCTGCCACCGCCGCGCCGGGCGAGGTCTGCCAGCACCACTGCCCGGTGCAGCACGTCGCGGCGGAGTTCCCCCAGCTCTGCGAGGCGGAGACCGCGTTCTTCTCCCGCCTCCTCGGCACCCCCGTCCACCGGCTCACCACCATCGCCCACGGCGACTCCTGCTGCACCGCCACCGTCTCGAACGAGAGGTCGTCATCGTGACCACCACCCGCCCGGAGCTCGAGGGCCTCGGGACGTACAAGTTCGGCTGGGCCGACCCGTCGGCCTACGCCGACAACGTCACGCGCGGCCTGACCGAGGACGTCGTCCGCGACATCTCGGCGAAGAAGAACGAGCCGGAGTGGATGCTCAGGCTGCGGCTCAAGGGCCTGCGCCTGTTCGGGCAGAAGCCGATGCCGTCGTGGGGCGCCGACCTGTCCGGCATCGACTTCGACAACATCAAGTACTTCGTCCGCTCGACGGAGAAGCAGGCCGAGTCGTGGGACGACCTGCCCGCCGACATCAAGAACACGTACGACAAGCTCGGCATCCCGGAGGCGGAGAAGGCGCGGCTCATCGCCGGCGTCGCCGCGCAGTACGAGAGCGAGGT